>NZ_JABMCW010000362.1:0-5153 GCF_013179705.1 Pseudomonas sp. CM25
GACTGGGCTGAGCTTGATAAGCTGAAATCGCTGGAAAGTGGTACAAAAATGGTACGAGCTAAAAGCCAGTAACGCCAAGAGTGCCGAAACTCAAAGGGTTTACGTTACATGTGCGGATTAGCAGGAGAGTTACGTTTCACCCCCATCGACCAAGCCC
Source organism: Pseudomonas sp. CM25 (assembly GCF_013179705.1). NCBI lineage: Bacteria > Pseudomonadati > Pseudomonadota > Gammaproteobacteria > Pseudomonadales > Pseudomonadaceae > Pseudomonas > Pseudomonas sp. CM25. The sequence continues at coordinate 158 of NZ_JABMCW010000362.1, forward strand.
CTCGCCCAGCCGACCTGGCTGCGGTAGAGCGCATGACCCATCACCTGGCCCCGCGTGGCCCGGATGCCTGGGGCTTCCATAGCCAAGGCCCGATCGCCCTTGGCCATCGGCGCCTGAAAATCATGGACCTGTCCGACGGCTCGGCGCAGCCAATGGTCGACAACACCCTTGGCCTGTCACTGGCCTTCAACGGCGCCATCTACAACTTCCCCGAGCTGCGCCAGGAACTGCAAGACCTGGGCTACAGCTTCTGGTCCGACGGCGACACCGAGGTGCTGCTCAAGGGCTACCATGCCTGGGGCGCGGCCTTGCTGCCCAAGCTCAACGGCATGTTCGCCCTGGCCATCTGGGAACGCGACAACCAGCGCCTGTTCCTGGCCCGCGACCGCCTGGGCGTCAAACCCCTGTACCTGTCGCGCAATGGCGAGCGCCTGCGCTTTGCATCGACCCTGCCAGCGCTGCTCAAAGGTGGCGACATCGACCCGATGCTCGACCCGGTGGCGCTCAACCACTACCTGAACTTCCATGCCGTGGTACCGGCACCGCGTACCCTGCTGGCCAACGTGCAGAAGCTGGAACCGGGCACCTGGATGCGCATCGACCGCCATGGCGAAGTCGAACGCCAGACCTGGTGGACGCTGCATTACGGCCCCCACCCGGACGAGCGTGAACTGGACCTTGAAGGCTGGACCACCCGGGTACTCGATGCCACCCGCGATGCCGTAGCCATTCGGCAGCGGGCCGCCGTGGACGTAGGCGTACTGCTGTCCGGCGGGGTCGATTCCAGCTTGCTGGTCGGCCTGCTGCGCGAAGTGGGCGTGGACGACCTGTCGACCTTCTCCATCGGCTTCGAGGACGCCGGCGGCGAGCGCGGCAACGAGTTCGAGTATTCCGACCTGATCGCCAGGCATTACGGCACCCGCCATCACCAGTTGCGCATCGCCGAGCACGAGATCATCGACCAGCTGCCAGCGGCCTTCCGCGCCATGAGCGAGCCGATGGTCAGCCACGACTGCATCGCCTTCTACCTGCTGTCGCGGGAAGTGGCCAAGCACTGCAAGGGCGTGCAGAGCGGCCAGGGCGCCGACGAGCTGTTTGCCGGCTACCACTGGTACCCGCAGGTGGACGGCGCCGAGGATGCGTTCGGGGCCTACCGCGACGCCTTCTTCGACCGCAGCCACGCCGAATACCGCGACACCGTACAGGCGCCTTGGCTGCTGGAAACCGACGCAGCCGGCGACTTCGTGCGCGAACATTTCGCCCGCCCCGGCGCAGCGGATGCCGTGGACAAGGCCCTGCGCCTGGACAGCACGGTGATGCTGGTGGAAGACCCGGTCAAACGGGTGGACAACATGACCATGGCCTGGGGCCTGGAGGCACGCACGCCGTTCCTCGACTACCGCCTGGTAGAGCTGTCGGCGCGTATTCCAGCGCGTTTCAAGCTGCCTGACGGCGGCAAGCAGGTGCTCAAGCAAGCGGCCCGTCGGGTGATCCCGCATGAAGTGATCGACCGCAAGAAGGGCTACTTCCCGGTGCCAGGCCTGAAGCACCTGGAAGGTGCGACCCTGGGCTGGGTGCGCGAGCTGCTGACCGACCCCAGCCAGGACCGCGGTTTGTTCAACCCGGCCATGCTCGACCGCTTGCTGAGCAACCCGCACGGCCAGCTGACGCCGCTGCGTGGCTCCAAATTGTGGCAGCTGGCTGCGCTGAACCTGTGGCTGAGCGAACAAGGAATCTGACCGATGAAAGCCCACGAAATCGCTTACGGTCAGCGCCTGCTGCGCGGCCAGGCGCCGTCCTACGAGCGCCTGCAGGCGCGCCTGGCCGGCGACGGCAGCCAGCCCCACGACCAGCCGCGTGCCGTGCACTGCGGCTGGGGCCGGTTGCTGATTGGCCACACCTACCCGGACCCGAACAGCCTGGCCGACGAACTGCTGGACGAGCGCCCGGGCGAGCGCGATATCGCCTTGTACGTGGCAGCACCGCAGCAGGTGCTGGCGCAAGCGCCGCAACAGCTGTTCCTCGACCCGTCCGACACCCTGCGCCTGTGGTTCACCGACTATCGCCCGGCGCAGCGTGTTTTTCGCGGTTTTCGTGTACGCCGGGCGCAGAACCCCGCCGACTGGCAAGCCATCAACACCTTGTATCAGGCCCGCGGCATGTTGCCGGTCGATGCCGATCGGCTGACGCCTCGGCACCTCGGCGGCCCGGTGTACTGGCTGGCGGAGGACGAAGACAGCGGCGCGGTAATCGGCAGCGTCATGGGCCTCAACCACAGCAAGGCGTTCGATGACCCCGAGCACGGCAGCAGCCTGTGGTGCCTGGCCGTGGACCCGCACTGCACCCGTCCCGGGGTGGGTGAAGTGCTGGTGCGCCACTTGATCGAACACTTCATGAGCCGTGGCCTGGCCTACCTGGACCTGTCGGTGCTGCACGACAACCGCCAGGCCAAGCGCCTGTACCAGAAGCTGGGCTTTCGCAACCTGCCCACCTTCGCGGTCAAGCGCAAGAACGGCATCAACGAACCCCTGTTCCTGGGCCCCGGCCCGCAGGCCGACCTGAACCCGTATGCGCGCATCATCGTTGACGAAGCGTTGCGCCGAGGTATCGAAGTGCAGGTGGACGATGCCGCAGGCGGGCTGTTCACCCTGAGCCTGGGCGGGCGCCGCATTCGCTGCCGTGAATCGCTAAGCGACCTGACCAGCGCCGTGACCATGACCCTGTGCCAGGACAAGCGCCTGACCCAGCATGCGCTGCACAACGCCGGGCTGCAGGTGCCCGCGCAACAACTGGCCGGCAACGCCGACGACAACCTGGCATTTCTCGACGAGCATGGCGCGGTGGTGGTCAAACCGGTGGATGGCGAGCAAGGCCAGGGCGTTGCCGTGAACCTGACCTGTATCGACGATATCACCCGCGCTGTGGCCCACGCCCGCCAGTTCGACAGCCGCGTGCTGCTGGAGAGCTTCCATGCCGGGCATGACCTGCGCATCGTGGTGATCGGCTATGAAGTGGTGGCCGCCGCCATCCGCCACCCGGCGCAAGTGCTGGGCGATGGCAAGCACAGCGTGCGCCAGTTGATCGAAGCCCAGAGCCGTCGGCGCCAGGCTGCTACGGCAGGCGAGAGCCGGATCCCGCTGGACGACGAGACCGAACGCACGTTGCACGCTGCGGGTTTTGGCTATGACGACGTGTTGCCCGCCGGCCAGCGCCTGGCGGTACGGCGCACTGCCAACCTGCACACCGGTGGCACCCTGGAAGACGTGACCGCACGCCTGCACCCGGTGCTGGCCGACGCCGCCGTGCGCGCTGCACGGGCACTGGAAATTCCGGTGGTGGGGCTGGACTTCATGGTCCGCGACGCCGAGCAGGCCGAGTACGTGATCATCGAGGCCAATGAACGCGCCGGGTTGGCCAACCATGAACCGCAGCCAACGGCCGAGCGTTTTATCGACCTGCTGTTTCCGCATAGCCGGCCTTTGGCGTAAACCAGTCCCGGCCTCTTCGCGGCGGTTCGACGCCTCGATGAACCCGCTCCCACAGGGATATCACCGACCCTGGGGGCGCGCCTTACCCGCGAAGAGGCCGGCACAGGAGTAGAGGAGCACCCAACATGTCCGAACGACACCCCGAACCCGATCTCGACTACCTCAAGCGCGTACTCCTGGAGATGCTCGCCATCCCCAGCCCCACGGGCTTTACCGACACAATCGTGCGCTACGTGGCCGAGCGCCTCGACGAGCTGGGCATCCCCTTCGAGCTGACCCGCCGTGGCACCATCCGCGCCACCCTCAAGGGCCGGCAAACATCGCCCGACCGCGCTGTATCCGCCCACCTGGACACCATTGGCGCCAGCGTGCGCCAGTTGCAGGACAACGGCCGCCTGGCCCTGGCACCGGTCGGCTGCTGGTCCAGCCGCTTCGCCGAGGGCAGCCGGGTCAGTGTATTCACCGACACCGGCGTATTCCGTGGCAGCGTGCTGCCGCTGATGGCCAGCGGGCATGCCTTCAACACCGCCATCGACCAGATGCCGATCAGCTGGGACCACGTCGAGGTACGCCTGGACGCCTATTGCGCCACCCGCGCCGACTGCGAGGCGCTGGGCGTGAGCATTGGTGACTTCGTCGCCTTCGACCCGCTGCCCGAGTTCACAGAAAGCGGCCATATCAGTGCCCGCCACCTGGACGACAAGGCTGGCGTGGCAGCGTTGCTGGCGGCATTGAAGGCGGTTGTTGAAAGCGGTCGCCAGCCGCTGATCGACTGCCACCCGCTGTTCACCATCACCGAGGAGACCGGCTCAGGTGCAGCCGGCGCCCTGCCCTGGGACGTCAGCGAGTTCGTCGGTATCGACATCGCCCCGGTGGCGCCCGGGCAGGCCTCCAGCGAGCATGCGGTGAGCGTGGCCATGCAGGACTCGTCGGGGCCTTACGACTACCACCTGTCCCGGCACCTGTTGAAACTGGCCGGCGACCACGACCTGCCGGTGCGGCGCGACCTGTTCCGCTATTACTTCAGCGATGCCCATTCGGCGGTGACCGCGGGGCATGATATTCGTACCGCCTTGGTGGCGTTCGGCTGCGATGCCACCCATGGCTATGAGCGCACACATATCGACAGCCTGGCGGCGCTTAGCCGGCTGCTGTCGGCGTACCTGCTGAGCCCGCCGGTGTTTGCCAGTGATTCACAGCCGGCCAACGCGTCGCTGGAGCGCTTCAGCCATCAGCTGGAGCATGATGCTCAGATGGAAAGCGATACGCGGGTGCCGGCGGTGGATAGCCTGGTAGGTAATAAAGGCTGATGGCCTAGGGGCTGCAATGCGGCCCCAAACCATCAGATGTTTCGCGTAGCATGCCTACACCACTTCCAGACAAGTCACACCATGCTGATCCCCTACGAACAACTGCAAGCCGAAACCCTTACCCGCCTGATCGAGGACTTCGTCACCCGCGACGGCACCGACAACGGCGACGACACCCCGCTGGAAACCCGCGTGCTG
>NZ_JABMCW010000363.1:0-5151 GCF_013179705.1 Pseudomonas sp. CM25
GGCCAACCTGCTGCGTTTTCTCCAGGAGAAGCACATCGAACGGGTGGGCGGCAGCCAGCCGATTCCGGTGGATGTGCGGGTGCTGGCGGCGACCCACGTGGACCTGGAACGGGCCATCGAGCAAGGGCGCTTTCGCGAAGACCTGTATTACCGCCTGAACGTACTGCAAGTGGTGACCGCGCCGCTGCGCGACCGGCATGGCGACCTGTCGATGCTGGCCAGCCACTTTGCCCACTTTTATAGCCTGGAAACCGGGCGCCGGCCGCGCTCGTTCAGTGATCATGCCCTGGCGGCGATGGGCCGGCACGACTGGCCGGGCAATGTGCGCGAGCTGGCCAACCGCGTGCGCCGCGGGCTGGTGCTGGCCGAAGGCCGGCAGATCGAGGCGCAGGACCTGGGGTTGCAGCTGCTGGACCTGGAGCAGCAGCCGCTGGGCACCCTGGAGGAGTACAAGCACCGGGCCGAGCGTCAGGCCCTGTGCGATGTACTCAACCGGCACAGTGACAACCTCAGCGTGGCGGCCAAGGTGCTTGGGGTTTCACGGCCGACGTTCTATCGGCTGCTGCACAAGCACCAGATACGCTAGGTTGTCGTCCTCGGATCAATGCGGCCCGCGCACAATGGTCTTCAACAGGTCTTCCGGGCTGATGTGCCCCACCACCTGGGCCACGGCGCTGCCCGGGGTCGGCAGGTCGATGATGTGGCTTTTCATCTTGCCCACCACATGCATTTCGCACGGTTTGCAGTCGAACTTCAGGGTCAGCACCTCGTCACCCTGAATCAGCTGCATCGGTGCCACCTTGGTACGCACGCCGGTCACGCCCTTGGCCTGCTTGGGGCACAGGTTGAACGAGAAGCGCAGGCAGTGCTTGGTGATCATCACCGGCACTTCGCCGTGCTCTTCATGGGCCTCGTAGGCCGCATCGATCAACTGCACGCCGTGGCGGTGGTAGAAGTCGCGCGCCTTCTGGTTGTAGACGTTGGCCAGGAACGACAGGTGTGAATCGGGGTATACCGGCGGCGGCGTGGTCTCGGCCTTGCGCGCGCCACGCGGGTGCGCCTGCACGCGTGCTGCGGTCAGTGCCTCGATGGCTTCGCGGCGCAGGGCCTTGAGCTGCGAGTTGGGTACGAAATAGGCCTGTGGCGCGTCCAGCTGGATGCTGTCGGCGTGATACATCGTGGTACCCAGCTGGCCCAGCAGGTCGTGCAACTGGTCCAGCGCCTGCTGCGGCTTGTTGGCCGGGCCGAACGGGCCATCCAGGGCCACCTGCACGCTGATACCTTCTTCACTGCTGAGGGTCAGCATCAGGCGCTGCTCGCGCAGAACGGCGTGCCACTCGACGCCCACCCGGCGCTCGGAAGAGGTGCGCTGCAGGGCCTGTTGCCAGTTGTGGTCGAGGTTGCGAGACAGCGGGTGGTTGGGGCGCAGCTTGTGCAGGCCTTCGGGCATTTCGTTGGGTTCGACACGGTAGCGGTAACGCTTGTGGCCGTCTTCCTCGAACTCGCCGCGTGGTTCGGCGATGTTGGCGCGGAAACCCACCACTTCGCGCTTGACCAGCACATTCAGGCCGTCGCCGTTGGTCAGTGGCACCTCGGTGACCACCTGCATGTCACGTTTGCCGACTTTTTCCACCACGCCGACCGGCAGGCCGGTGAAGGTTGGCGAGTCGAACGCGCCGATGTCGACCTTGCGGTCGCTGACGAAGTAGTCGGTGCTGCCGCGGTGGAAGGTCTTGTCCGGGTCGGGCAGGAAGAAGTGCTCGGTGCGGCCGCTGGAGGCGCGGGCCAGTTCCGGGCGGCCTTCGAGGATGGCGTCGAGCTCTTTGCGGTAGTGGGCAGTGATGTTCTTCACGTAGCCCATGTCCTTGTAGCGGCCCTCGATCTTGAACGAGCGCACGCCGGCATCGACCAGGTCCGCCAGGTTGGCGGTCTGGTTGTTGTCCTTCATCGACAGCAGGTGTTTCTCGAAGGCCACCACGCGGCCCTGGTCGTCCTTCAGGGTGTAGGGCAGGCGGCAGGCCTGCGAGCAGTCGCCACGGTTGGCACTGCGGCCGGTCTGCGCGTGAGAGATGTTGCACTGGCCGGAGAAGGCAACGCACAGCGCACCGTGGATGAAGAACTCGATGGCGGCATCGGTTTCGGCGGCGATGCTGCGAATCTGCTGCAGGTTCAGCTCGCGGGCCAGTACCAGCTGCGAGAACCCGGCCTGGTCGAGGAATCGGGCCCGCTCCAGGGTGCGGATGTCGGTCTGGGTGCTGGCGTGCAGCTCGATCGGCGGGATGTCCAGCTCCATCACCCCCAGGTCCTGCACGATCAGGGCATCGACGCCGGCGTCGTACAGCTGGTGAATCAGCTTGCGCGCGGGCTCCAGCTCGTTGTCGTGGAGGATGGTGTTGATGGTGGTGAACACCCGTGCGTGGTAGCGCCGGGCGAACTCGACCAGCTCGGCGATATCGCCGACCTCGTTGCAGGCGTTATGGCGCGCGCCGAAGCTCGGGCCGCCGATGTAGATGGCGTCAGCGCCGTGCAGGATCGCTTCACGGGCAATGGCCACGTCGCGCGCAGGGCTGAGCAGTTCCAGGTGATTCTTTGGAAGGGACATGTCGTTATATTTTCGGGCTGTCACGGTAGGCGGGCATTGTAGCGGTGAAACGGGCCGGCGGCATCATTGGGGTGCTGGGAGGTGTATCGCTTGTACCGGCCCTATCGCCGGCAAGCCAGCTCCCACAGGTACGACGCTGCCTTGAAGGCTGCGCTGTACCTGCACTATCGCCGGCAGCCAGCTCCCACAGGTACGACGCTGCCTTGAAGGCTGCGCTGTACCTGCACTATCGCCGGCAGCCAGCTCCCACAGGTACTGCGCATGCCTTGAAGGCTGCACTGTACCTGTGGGAGCTGGCTTGCCGGCGATAGGGCCCTGGCAGGTAAATCAGCGCTTGGCGGCCATTGCGGTCACTTCGACGCGCATGCCTTCGAATGCCAGCGAAGCCACACCCACCGCAGCACGTACTGGCCACGGCTTGCCGAAGAAGCGCTGGTACACCTCGTTGAACGCCGCGCGGTCGGCCATGTCGGTCAGGTAGATGGTCAGGTGCAGCACCCGGTCCATGCCGCTGCCGGCCTTTTCCAGGGCCACTTTCAGCGCCTGCAGGGTGCACTCGCTCTGCTCGACGATACCGCCCAGCTCCAGGCTGCCATCGGGGTGGGTCGGGATCTGGGTGGTGACTAGCACGCCGTTGTACTCGGCCACGTCGGAGGAAATGGATTCGGCGTCCGGGTCTGGGGTGTAGATGATGTCTGCAGTTGCCATGGTCTGTTTTGCCTTGCGACGGAAGGAAAGCGGCAAGCCTACGCGAGCCCGGCGGGCGGGTCGAGGGCGCCCCGGTGTTTGTAATGCGCGCTGTTCGCCGTCAGAATCGCGCCCCATTGCAACGCAGGGGTTTAACGTGAACGAACAGACTTTGTCCAGGCGCCTGGAGCGCGTGGCCGCCCATGTGCCACAGGGCGCGCGCCTGGCCGACATTGGCTCCGACCATGGTTACCTGCCGGTGGCCCTGATGCTGCGTGGGGTAATCGAGGTGGGCGTGGCCGGCGAGGTGGCGCAGACGCCGTTCGCCTCGGCCCAGCGCAACGTGCGCAAGAATGACCTTGAAGACCGCATCACCGTGCGCCTGGCCGATGGCCTGGCGGCCGTCGAGGCGCAAGATAGGATCTCGGTGATCAGCATCTGCGGCATGGGTGGCGACACGATGTGCGAGATCCTCGAAGCCGGCAAGCAGCGCCTGGCTGGGGTAAAACGCCTGGTACTGCAGCCCAATGGCGCCGAACGCGAACTGCGGCAGTGGCTGATGGGTAACGGCTTTTGCATCGTCAACGAAGAGCTGTTGCGAGAAAACCGCTTTGACTACGAGATCATCGTCGCCGAACCGGGCAGCGTGGCCTATACCGCTGAGCAACTGTACTTCGGACCGGTGCTGATGCAGGCGAAAAGCGAGGCGTTTGTGGTGAAGTGGCGCCGCATGCTGAAACAGAAGCAGCAGACCCTGGCCAACTTCGCGCGTGCCCGCGACGCGGTACCTCAGGTGAAAATAGACGACTTCAACCAGCAGGTGGGCTGGATCACCCAGGTGCTGGGCTGACTCACTGCTGCGAGCAGTTGCCCATCTCGCGGTAGTCGATTTCGCGCTTCTGGCCCTGATGGTCGACATACACCATGTGAGCGGTGCCAACCTGGCAATCGGCGGCGTTGCTGGCAGGGGTGATGGAGATGACCTTCGCCACATCCAGCGGCATGCCGTATTCGTAACTGCTGCTGACCGGCTGGTTTTTGCCCGTGTCGGCGAAGGCACCGAACGAGGCCAGGGCAGCGGCGACTGCAAGCACAGCGATCGAACGTTTCATGGCAAGCTCCTTTTTCAATGTATGACTAATGATGTATTCAAAGGTCTCACACAATAAATGGGCCAAGCCGTGATAGATTCCTGCCTTTAGCGTAAGAATAAGACCAACAAGGAGCACCCCTTTCATGGACATGCTGCATGCCATGCGTACCTTCGCCCGTGTGGTTGAATGTGGCAGCTTCGCTGCGGCCGCCAATGCCCTGGACATTTCCGCCGCGCAGGTTTCGCGCATCGTCGCCGAACTGGAAAACCAGCTGCAGACCCGCCTGCTGCACCGCACCACCCGGCGCCTGCGCATGAGCGAGGCAGGCGAGCGCTTTCTTGAGCGGGCGCGGCAGATCATGCTGCTGACCGAGGAAGCGGTGGGTGAAGCCCGTGGCGCGCACCTCACGCCACGTGGGCGCCTGCGGCTGCATTGCCCGCACGGGCTGGGCCTGCTGCTGATGCCGCTGGTGGCCGGTTACAACGCGCTGTGCCCGGAGGTGGTGATCGAATTGACCCTGTCCCAACGCAACCCCGACCCGTTGGCCGAGGGGCATGACGTGGTGATCACGGTTGACGGGGCGCTGCCGGACTCGCAGCTGATCGCCGTGCCGCTGGGCAACATCTTCAGCATCCCTTGCGCGGCCCCCGCGTACCTGGAGGCCCATGGCGTACCGGAGCGCCCCGAAGACTTGCACAGCCATCGCTGCCTGCGCATGGCCTACCCGATGTACGAGGGCGACTGGGTGTTCCCGCAAGGGGTTGACCA
>NZ_JABMCW010000364.1:0-5115 GCF_013179705.1 Pseudomonas sp. CM25
GTTACCCTGGTACTGCCACAACGCCAACTCATGGCGCTGGCCTTCGGGCGCATGGGTATCTCGATCTGGGATGGTTTCGAAGCGTTCAACGAGGATGACCACGAAGATGCGCTTCATCACGCCATTGCCGCCCTCAGTCATGCCACCGAAGGGCTGAACACGCTCGCGGGCTCCGGCATGATGCGCCGCGTGTTGCGCGGCATGCCCAGGCCACCTTCGGTACCGCTGCCGTCCCGCTACCAGGCCAGGCCAGCCGAGGCAAAGATACGCTATCTAATCGATGGGGCGCACGGCGAAGCGGTGTACGAGCAGGCTTCCGCCAGCTCGGGTTTGTCCCTTTACTACGTCAAGGACTTGCAGGGCCGCTACTTCAACGTCAGCTTCGATGGCAGCCGCTGGCGTGCGACCGACCCCAAGCAGCCGCTCGCCTACCTCAAGCTGCCGATCAAACGCCGCCTTGACCAGACCTGGGTCGTCGACTCGCCGTTGCTCTGGTACGACGGCCTGCCCGACCTGAATCAGTTGCTGGGGGCGTGTCAACCGGAAACGCGCCTCACCGGCTCAGCGATCGCTGCGGAGCCAGAAGTGTTCGAGACGCAGGGCGTGCCGTTTTTGCAACTGGGCAGTCAGCAGGTGAACGTGCGGCACCACCCCCTGGCCGGACATTACCAGCTCGCGATCCCCGAGCACATGCAAACCAACGTGCCGATCTGGGCGGTGCTGCGCCGGCAGGAAGGGCAATGGCGAATCCGCGTGCGTCAGCCAGGACGCAGCAGCGACTGGCTGACGCTGCCTGCGGATTATTCGGCCAGCTTGGGCAGCAGTCGGTCGAGCCGCTGATGCAGCCCGCTGCCGCTCGGCCAGTTGCGCAGCAGCCGTGCTCGATCACGGGCATAGGCCGGGGCGAAGCTGAGCTGGGTGGCGTGCTGGCACATGGCGTCGAGATCGATCAACGACCACCGACCGTTGTCCCAGAACAGGTTATGGCCCTTGAAGTCGCCATGACTGATGCGCTCGCGGATCAGTTGCTGCATCACCCGCACCAGGGCATCGACCTGCTCTTCGGGCGCGTCGCCGTTTTCCACATAGGGTGCGAAACACGCGGTCAGGTCCGGGCCATCGACGTACTCGGTAACCAGGTAGGCCCGACTGCGCAGGCCCACCACCCGTTGCTCCAGTACCGCCAGCGGGCGCGGGGTAGCGATGTCGAGAAACTCCAGGCGATGGCCTTCGATCCACGAGTGCCAGGCCCGGCTCGGGCGCCAGAAGCGTTTGAACCAGTGGGCGGTGCTCTTGATGTTGTAGCGTTTGAGCACCAGCTGACGGCCATCGACCTCGATGCGCGCAACACTGGCGGCACCACCGGTCTTGAACAGGTGGCCTTTGTCGATCAGCGCATCGGCCTGCTCCAGCACCGGCAGCATGGCGTCGACCTCGGTGCGACGGATCGCCCGCAGGCCCGACAGGCTGCGTTCAACACTGAACAGGCTGCACTCGCGGCCGGCCTTTTCCAGATAATCCTTCTGCCGCCAGCTGCGCACCTTGTCCACCTGCTTCTGCAAGGCTTCCAGCGGCAGGGCGTGTTCGGCGTTGGCCAGCAGGTAATGCACCAGCAACTCTTCGATGAAGGGTTCCAGGCGCTTGGGCAACTGGGCGAAGAACACGCCGAGGTTTTCCAGTACGCGCGGGCGTGACAACTGCTGGCCGGGCGTTTCGGCCTTGATGCCGGCGCCATCGATCAGGTACAGCTTGCCGCCATGACGCAGCAGGTTGTCCAGGTGCAGGTCTTCTTGCCACAGGCCCTGGGCGTGCATGTGCGCCACTGCAATCAGCGCTTCGCCCAGCACCAGGTGCTGTTCGTCGGCCAGCACCGGCAGGTGCTCTACGCCAGCCCAGGCATCAGCCAGGCTTTCGGCGCCGTCGAGGAACTCGAACAACAGCCAGCCGCCCTCGCCTTCCTTGAGGCCGTCGGCCAGCAGCTTCGGCGTGGTCAGGCCCTGCTCAGCCAGCAGCTTTACGCCTTGCAACTCACGCTGGAAGTGCCGGGCCGCATGGCTGCCCACCAGCAACTTGGCCAGCACCGGGGTGCCACGCCACACGCCAGCCCCCACATAGCGCTGGCCCGGCAACACACGCAGCAGGCTGAGCAGTTGCAACTCGGCGCTGCCGGCGGCATCGGCCAGGGTGATACTCAGGGGCAATGCAGGGCTGCGCCCGGCCCTTTTCAGTTCAGACAAACGCATCAGCGGGCCTCTTTTTCACGACGGCGTTGCGTCAGGCGTTGCAGCCAGGTGTCGACCAGCCGGCCATCGGCAGGCTGTGCCAGGTAGGTGGCCAGCAGGGTGCGGATATCGGCTTCGCCCCAGGCCCGGGCACGACGCAGCAGCGGCTCCAGGTCCTTCAGGCGGTCGCGCATGCCAAACAGCAGCGGCCGGGTTTTTTCCAGGTCGATCAGCTGCGCGTCCCAGCCTTCGCGGCGCTGGCGCAGGAAGATGTGCTTGGGGTAGAAGCAGCCATGCACCTGGCCGGCGCTGTGCAGCGTGCGCGCCAGCTGGCCACAGGCCTGGAGGATGCCGTTGCGCTCGGCCCCGCCCAGCTGTAGCCATTGGGCCAGCAGGCTGTCGAGGTCGGCCCATTCGTCCAGGGCGCGGGTCATCAGGATGGCCCGGTGCTTGCCGGCCTGCTTGCGTTCGCCATAGAACACCGCCTGCAAGGCGGGAATGTGCAGTTTCTGGTAGCGGCTGATATTGCGGAATTCGCGGGCGAAGGTGGGTTCGCCAAAGGGCCGGTGCAGGGTACGGGTCAGGTAGTCGCTCTGGCGCTTGAGGTAGTAGCCCTTGCCTTCGAGTTCCAGCCTGTACACGCTGCTCCAGCCGCCGCGGCCGGTGTTGGGTTCGTCCACGGCATCCAGTTGCAGCGCCCACAGCGCCTCGAAGTCGTCCAGGCCATGGCGTTTGAGCAGCGCGACGTCCGCGCTGGCCAGGTAATCGGTCATTCCCTTCCCTCGAAAAAGCCCAATACCTGGCGAATGCGCTTCTTGTCACGCACATTCAAGCGGTCGCGGCCACGGTATTGCAGGTAGAAGCGCAGGCGCTGGGTAGCGGTGAGGTGGTATTTGGCCACTTTGTCCAGGCAGGCCAGGTCCTTGATCATCCGGTGCCGCCACATGAAGCCGCGCCAGAAGTCGCCGGTGGGGCAGTCGATGAAAAACAGCGTGCCCTGGTCATCGACCAGCAGGTTGCGCCATTTCAGGTCGTTGTGGGCGAAATGGTGCTGGTGCATGACCCGGGTGTGGCGCGCCAGCTGGCTGCTGACATGCGCGACCCAGGCACGGTCCGCCAGCCGTGCATCGTTGCGCTCTGCCAGCGCCGACAGGTCTTCGGTGCGTGGCAACTCGCGGGTGATCATCGCACCACGGCCGAAGGCCAGGCCATCGCGCTCCAGGCCCCAGGCGACTACTTCGGCGGTGGGAATGCCCCACTTGGCGAACTGCTTGAGGTTCTGCCATTCGGCCTTGATGCGTGGCCGGCCAAGGTAGCGGCGCAGGTGCTTTCCGGCCCCGGTGTAGCGTTTGACGTAGTAGTTGACGCCGTCACGCTCGATGCGCACCACCTCGCTGAGCGGGTCGCGGGTCAGGCGTTCGCCTTGCAGGGCAAATACCGCTTCGAGGCTGCCGAAGTCCGCCGCCAGGTGTTGGTAACCCGGCGCCAGTGTCCAGCCCGCCATCAGAGTGCATCCCCGTAGCGTTGCTTGCGGTCGTAGAGTTTCTGCGCCTTGCGCTCCAGCCAGGCGAGCAGCGCGGCTTCGTCCTTCAGCACCTGTCGCAGCGGGCGCTGGAAGTAAGCGCGCAGGAAGCGCAGCTTGTCGCGTCGGGTAAGACCGATGTCCAGCGCCGAGAAATACAGCGCGGCCAGGTCCTTGTCGCGCCAGCGGCGGCTGATGGTTGCCCGGGTCTGCGCGCGGTGCAGGTCGATGACCGACAATTTGAAATCGTCCGCCGTAACCGGGCGGTCGGTGTGCAGCAGGAAGTGACAGATGTAGCAGTCGCGGTGGTTGACCCCGGCGCGGTGCATGCCACCGGTCATCTTTGCCACTTCGCCGATCAGCGCACGCTTCAGGCGCGGCTCGGGCGGCTGCCGGACCCAGTCGAGGCTGAAGTCTTCCAGGCTGACGGTCGGCGCCAGTTCCTCGGTGATGATGAACGAGTGCTGGGTGGCCGGATTGCTGCCACGCTCGCCATAGGCGACGGCGGTCATGGTCGGCACACCAACCTCATGCAGGCGCTGAATGGCGCGCCACTCCTGGCCTGCGCCGAGCACCGGCAGCTTGGCGGTGAACAGGTTCTTGAAAACCTCGCCCCAGCCGATGCCGCGGTGAATCTTGACGAAAAAGCCCTCGCCCGCCACTTCGGTGCGCAGCGTGCGTCGCCCTTCCAGCTCGCGGTACACCTCGCCTTGCAGCCCTTCGACGGCGTCGAAGGCATCACGCCCGGCCCACAGGCGCTTGAACGGTTCGGCCAGTATCAGCTTCATGCGGTCTCCTGCCCCAGGATCACATCGGCGGCATGCTGCGGCATGCTGTACAGGTCTGCCGTGTCGGCGAAGGCCAGGCCATTGCGCGCCCAGTCGGCGCGGGCCTGCGGGTCTTCGAGCATGCGCTGCAGGTAACTATTGAGCTGTTCCTGCTCGAACGGTTCGTCCAGCACCAGGCCGCAGTCGGCCTCGGCGATGTAATGGGCATAGCCGCACACCCTGGACACCAGCACCGGCAGGCCAGCCACCAGCGCTTCGAGCAGCACCGTGCCGGTGTTTTCGTTGTACGCCGGGTGAATCAACAGGTCGGCGCCCAACAGGAAACGCGGGATATCGCTGCGACCCTTGAGGAACTGCACCTGGTCGCCCAGGCCCAGTGTGGCGCTCTGCAGCTGGAATACCTTGGGGTCGTCCTGGCCGATCACCATCAACTTCGTGCGCTTGCGCAGGGCCGACGGCAGTGCCGCCAGGGCCTTGAGGCTGCGGTCCACACCCTTGGTCTTGAAGCCCGAGCCAATCTGCACCAGCAGCAGGTCGTCGTCATCCAGGTTGAATTCCTTGCGGAACCCGGCGCGGATCTCGG
>NZ_JABMCW010000365.1:0-5093 GCF_013179705.1 Pseudomonas sp. CM25
CGGTGCCGCCGTCCAGGCCGTTGAAATGCGCGCCATCGCCGGGCATCTCCCGCGCTGTCCAGTGTTCGCCGGCATCGCTGGAGACCAGGAACTTGCCGTAACTGCCGTAGGCCACCACCTGTTGGCCATCAGCGCTCCACACGCCAAGCAGGGGCTCACCCAGGTCGGCATCATGGTGGCGCTCTTGCCAGCTTTGGCCGCCATCGTCCGAGCGCAGGATCCAGCCATCGTGGCCTACCGCAATCAGCACCTCCGGGCTCAGGGCGATTACACCGGTCAGGGTCGCATCGCGGCCTGCGCCGACCTGGCTGGCTTGCCAGCTGCGGCCGTTGTCGTCGCTGCTGAGCAAGGTGCCACGCTCGCCCACGGCAATCAGCCGTTGCGGGGTGCTGACCAGTGCATTGACCTGGACCCGGTCGGCGAGGATCTGGGTCACGGCCAAAGGGGCGGGTTGGCGTGGCGCGAAGGCGAAGGCGACGGCGGCGATCACCAGGGCGCTCATGGCGTATGCGGTCAGCTGGCGCATGACGGGCTCCGGGGCGACAGCGGCAGGCACGTGGCGGGATTCATGGGGGCATCCTTTTAGAATTGTGCCGGGGATGATCCGGTGGCCTTGGCCTGGGGTACATCGTCCAAATGGCCTAGACAAATGTGGGAGCGGGTTCACCCGCGAAGCGCCGCGCGGGCGGCGCTCGATCTCACAGGCGCTGCAAATGCTGCGGCAAGCACCTGTCAGCCCTCGTGCAATTTGCCCCACAACGCCCGCGCCCGGCTCAACACCCGCGCTGCACCTGTGAAAGCCCGGCAGCCTAGGGCAGCTCAAACAACCCCGCCGCCCCCATCCCGCCACCAATACACATCGCCACCACCACATACCGAACCCCGCGCCGACGTCCTTCGAGCAGGGCATGCCCGACCATCCGCGCCCCCGACATGCCAAACGGATGGCCAATGGCAATGGCCCCGCCATTCACGTTGAGCCGGTCCGGCGCAATACCCAGAGCGTCACGGCAATGCAGCACCTGGCAGGCAAACGCCTCGTTGATCTCCCATAGGCCGATATCCGCCACTGTCAGCCCGAAGCGCTTGAGCAGCCTGGGCACCGCCAGCACCGGCCCGA
The DNA here is from genome assembly GCF_013179705.1 of Pseudomonas sp. CM25. NCBI lineage: Bacteria > Pseudomonadati > Pseudomonadota > Gammaproteobacteria > Pseudomonadales > Pseudomonadaceae > Pseudomonas > Pseudomonas sp. CM25. Next base: position 1,121 of record NZ_JABMCW010000365.1, read on the forward strand.
TGCCCATCTCCTGCGGCGCGCAGCCGGCCACGGCAATGCCCCGGTAGATGCCCAGCGGCGCAAGGCCACGCCGATGCGCCTCGGCGCGGCTCATCAGCAGGCTGGCCGAAGCACCGTCAGAAAACTGCGAGGCATTGCCCGCCGTGACAAACTCGCCAGCGCCGACCCACTTGCCATCCTTCCACACCGGCTTGAGCGCTGCGAGGTCTTCGAGCCGCGTGCCTGGACGGTTGCATTCGTCGCGCTCGACCCGCACCCGCTCATGCCCGGCAGGCTGGCCTTCCTTGTCGAACAGCAGCTTGTCGACTTCAAGGGCTACCAGTTCCTCGTCAAACAACCCGCTGCGCTGGGCCGCCGCCGTGCGCAACTGGCTTTGCAGCGCGTACTCGTCCTGGGCCGCGCGGCTGATGCCGTAGCGGCGTGAAACGATTTCTGCAGTTTCCAGCATGGGGATATAGGCATCCGGCATCACCTCCAGCACCGCCTGGGACTGCGCCCGATAGGTGTTCTTGTGCCGGGTCTGGGTCAGCGACAGCGACTCCACGCCACCGGCAATGGCGATTCCCAGCTCGCCGGTGACGATACCCTTGGCTGCCAGGCCGATACTGATCAGGCCCGAGGCACACATGCGGTCCACGGCCATGCCGGCCACGCTGGCGGGCAAGCCCCCGGTGTAGGCACACAGCCGGCCGATGTTGTAGGCCTGGGTCCCCTGCTGCACGGCGGCGCCCATGATCACATCGTCGATGGCCTCGGCCTCGACCCCCGCACGCTCGACCACGGCGCGCACCACGTGGCCACCCAGCACAGGCGCCTCGGTGTCGTTGAACGACCCACGGAACGACTTGGCCAGCGCAGTACGGGCGGTGGCGACGATAACGGCTTCATTCATGTCCATCACAGGCTCACTCGGCAACAGGGTTGAAGGTGTAACGGCTGATGGTGTCGACCACGCAGCCTGGGCGGCTTTCGCCCTCGATCTCGACAGTGACCCGTACCACCAGCTGCACGCTGTCACCCAGCGCTTCGGCGCGCAGGATCTGGCCACGGCCACGCACCCGCGCACCGACCCGCACCGGCGCCGGGAAGCGCACCCGGTCACAGCCGTAGTTCACCCCCATCGCCAGGTTGTCGATTACCAGCAGTTGCGGCAGGAACAGGTTGACCAGCGACTGGGTCAGGTAGCCATGCGCGATGCACGCCCCGAACGGCCCGGACGCCGCACGCTGCGGGTCGACATGAATCCACTGATGGTCACCGGTGGCCTCTGCGAACAGGTCGATACGCGGCTGGCTGATGGTCAGCCAGCCGCTGCAGCCCAGCTCCGTGCCCTCGGCGGCCAGCAAGGCCTGGGCACTGTTGAAGGTATGGCTCATGGCAGTTTCCTCAGGCTTGCTGTGAACTGACCGACAGCACTTCGCCGACCATGTAGGAGGCGTAGTCACTGGCCAGAAACATCATCACGTTGGCGACTTCCCAGACTTCGGCCGCGCGGCCGAAGGCTTCGCGGCTGGCCAGGCTGGCCAGCAGCGCCTCGCTGGAGGCCTTCTTGAGAAAGTCGTGCAGGGCGATCGACGGCGCCACGGCATTGATGCGCACACCATGCTCGGCCGCCTCCAGGGCGCTGCAGCGGGTCAGCGCCATCACCCCGGCCTTGGCCGCCGCGTAATGCGCCTGCTCCTTTTGCGCCCGCCAGCCCAGCACCGAGGCGTTGTTGACAATGGCGCCGGCGCCACGGCGCTGCATGTGCGGCAGCATGGCGCGGGTCATGCGGAAGGTACCGGTGAGGGTCACATCCAGCACCCGCTGCCACTCCTGGTCGGTCATCTCGACCACGGTCTTCTGGCCGCCCAGGCCGGCGTTGTTGATCAGCACATCGACGCCGCCCAGCAGGCTTTCGGCGCGGTCGACCAAGGCCTGCACGTCGGCCTCGACCGTGACATCGCACAGCTGGCCGTGAATGGCCTGCAGGCCGGTTTCAGCCTTGAGGCGCTCGACCGCCTCCTCCAGCCGACGCGGGTGCACATCGGAAATCATCAAGGCCCGGCAGCCTTCCTCGGCGCTGCGCCGGGCCGCCGAATAACCGATGCCGGCACCGGCAGCGGCGGTAATCAGTACCGACTTGCCGGCCAGCAGCTGGTGACCGGGTACATAGGCAGGGGCTTGCTTCACGTGGGGCACTCCAAAAGTGGGGGGTGGCTCAGGGGCGGCATTCAGCTGCCCCAAACCTTCTGCGGCGCTGGCGCCTGGCCCAGGATCTGCGCGATGACCGGGCCGATTTCCTGTACCTGCCAGCGGCCGCCCTTGTCCTGTGTAGTGCCGGTGCGCCAGCCATCGGCCAGGGAAATCCGCCCGCCCTGGCTTTCGAATACCTGCCCGGTCACCTGCGCCGAGGCTTCGCTACCCAGCCACACCACCAGCGGCGCGACGTTGTCTGGCGCCCAGGCATCGAAGCTGCCGTCATCCGGTGCCTTGACCACCTCCGGCATGGCGCTCTCGGTCATTGCCGTGCGTGCGGCCGGTGCCAGGGCATTGGCCGTCACCCCGTAGCGAGCCAGCTCCGCCGCCTGCACCAGGGTCAGCGCGGCAATGCCGCCTTTGGCTGCGGCGTAGTTCGACTGGCCGATCGAGCCCTGCAAGCCGGCGCCGGAGCTGGTATTGATGATGCGCGCCGCCACCGGGGTGCCGGCCTTGGCCAGGTCGCGCCAGCGTCGACCAAGGATGTTGGCCAGGCAGTAATGGCCCTTGAGGTGCACACGCATGACCAGGTCCCAGTCCTCTTCGGACAGGCTGATGAACATGCGGTCGCGCAGCACCCCGGCGTTGTTGACCAGTACATGCACCTCGCCAAACGCCGCCAGCGCGGCATCGACTATGCGCTGGGCACTGTCCAGCGTGGTGATGTCGTCACTGTTGGCGATCGCCTGGCCACCGCTGGCAAGGATCTCGCCGGCCACGTCCTGCGCCGCCTCGGCACGGATATCGTTGACCACCACCCGCGCGCCCTCGCCAGCAAACGCCAGCGCATAGGCACGGCCCAGCCCGCCGCCGGCACCGGTGATGATCACCGTGCGGCCTTCACATATCGCCATGTCCCACTCCTTTGCATACGGTTGACAAGCTGCGCGTCACAGGCGCTCGATAATGGTCACGTTGGCCTGGCCACCGCCTTCGCACATGGTTTGCAGGCCGTAGCGGCCACCGCTGCATTCCAGTTCGTTGAGCAGCGTGGTGGTCAGCCGTGCGCCGCTGGCACCCAGCGGGTGACCCAGGGCGATGGCGCCGCCGTTGACGTTGGTGCGCGCCGGGTCGTAGTCCAGTTCCTTGCTCCAGGCCATCACCACCGAGGCGAAGGCTTCGTTGATCTCCACCCGGTCGATGTCGGCCATGCGCAGCCCGCTGCGCTGCAAGGCGCGGCGCGTGGCGGCAATGGGTGCGGTCAGGTGCCAGATCGGGTCGTCAGCCAGCACGGTCAGGTGGTGAATGCGCGCCCTGGGGGTCAGGTCGTAGCGTTTCAGCGCAGCTTCCGACACCACCAGCAACGCCGCCGAGGCATCGCAGGTCTGGCTCGACACTGCCGCCGTGATAGACGGATATTGCGGGTCGACTGGCTGCAGTTCGGCCATCTTTGCCAGGGTGGTCTGGCGCGGGGTTTCATCCTCGCGCAAGCCGTTACAGGCCACGATCTCGCGGTCCAGGCGGCCGCTGGCCATGGCCGCCAGCGCCCGGCGATGGCTCTCCAGGGCAAACGCCTCCATCTGCTCGCGGCTGATCTGCCAGTGCTCGGCAATGCGCTGGGCAGCATAGAACTGGTTGACCGGCTGCGCGCCGAAGCGCCTGCGCCAGCCCTCGCTGCCGGAAAACGGGTCGGCAAAGCCCAATGGCTGCCCCGCCAGCATCGCCGCGGCGATCGGGATGCGCGTCATGGTCTGCACCCCCCCCACTGCGATCACGTCCTGGGTGCCGCTCATAA
>NZ_JABMCW010000366.1:0-5091 GCF_013179705.1 Pseudomonas sp. CM25
CTCCAGCTACACCAGCGCCGTGAACAAGCTCAAGGCCCTGGAGTCGCGCTACCCGTTCGGCCGCTATGCCGACCAGGCGCAGCTCGAGCTGATCTACGCCAACTACAAGAACTCCGAGCCCGAGGCTGCCAAGTCGGCCGCCGAGCGCTTCATCCGCCTGCACCCTCAGCACCCGAACGTCGACTACGCCTACTACCTCAAGGGCCTGACCTCGTTCGACCAGGACCGCGGCCTGCTGGCGCGCTTCCTGCCGCTGGACATGACCAAGCGTGACCCGGGTGCCGCGCGTGACTCGTACAACGAGTTCGCCCAGCTGACCAGCCGCTTCCCCAACAGCCGCTACGCGCCAGACGCCAAGCAGCGCATGATCTACCTGCGCAACCTGCTGGCTTCCTACGAAATTCACGTGGCCGACTACTACCTGAGCCGCCAGGCTTACGTGGCAGCCGCCAACCGTGGCCGCTACGTGGTAGAGAACTTCCAGGAAACCCCATCGGTCGGCGACGGCCTGGCGGTGATGGTCGAGTCGTACCAGAAGATGCACCTGGACGAACTGGCCGCCACCAGCCTGGAAACCCTCAAGCTGAACTACCCGGACCACCCGAGCCTGGCCGATGGCGAGTTCCAGCCCAAGCAGACCGAGTCTGACGGCCGTGGCTGGTTGTCCAAGGCCACCCTGGGCCTGATCGAGACCGACGCCCCGCTGCCGCCGGGCGAAACCCGCGCCAACCAGGACGTGGTCAAGCAGTTCCAGGATGCCCGCGACGAGATGCCGCAAGAACTGCTGCCCAAAGACGAAGATGGCAACCCGATCGTGCCGGAAGGCCCGAAAGAAGCCGAGAAAGACCGCTCGTGGTTCAGCTACATGACCTTTGGTCTGTTCGACTGACGCACTGCGGTACATGAAAGGGAGGCCTTGGGCCTCCCTTTTTTATTGTCCGCGTCCTAGACTGTCGGCTTCTTCAATCGACAAGCTGGACACCATGGTTCGCCTACTTTTCTGGATCGCCCTGATCGCCGCCGCGTTCTGGCTGTGGCGCAAGTTCAAAGTCAGCCAGCAGTCGCGCCCCGAAGCGAAGCTCGACGCGCCGCTGCAGATGGTGCGCTGTGCCCATTGCGGCGTGCACCTGCCCAATGACCGCGCGCTTCAGCGCGGCGGTGAGTGGTACTGCAGCCCGGCGCACCTGCAGCAAGGCCCTGGCAAGCAGGGCTGAGTCGGCACTGATAAACGGCTGAGTTGTCTACAGGCCCTCAGCCCAACCGACCCGCCGGCGCATACGGCGCCGGGTCGATGATCGGCTCGGCCCCTGTCAGCAGGTCGGTAAACAATTGGCACGATGCCGGCGCCAGCACCAGCCCGTTGCGATAATGCCCGCAGTTCAACCACAGCCCCGCATGCCCAGGCACCGGCCCGATGTAAGGAATCCCCTCCGGCGACCCAGGCCGCAGCCCGGCCCAGTGCGCCACCACCGTGGCCCCTTCTAGCCCAGGCAGCAACTCGGCTGCAGATGCCTTCAGGCTATCCAGGGCATCGTCGGTCGGGGTCTTGTCATACCCGGCATGCTCCAGCGTGCTGCCCACCAGAATGTGCCCGTCACGGCGCGGGATGGCGTAGCGCCCCTTGGCCAGGACCATGCTCGGCAGGAAGTCTTCGGCACACTTGAACAGGATCATCTGGCCCTTCACCGGCTCCACTGGCAGCTCAAGGCCAAGCGTGCGCAGCAGGTCACCACTCCAGGCGCCGGCACTGAGCACTACCTCATCCGCCACCAGCACGCCATCGGCAGTCTGCACCCCGGTCACCCGACCATCTTGATGAACGAAACCGGTGACCTGGCAGTGTTCGCGCAAGGTCACGTTCGGCAATGCCAGCAGCGCCGCCTTCAGCGACTTCACCAGGCGAGGGTTGCGCACATTGGCCACGCCAGCCATGTAGATGGCCCGCTTGAACCCCGGCCCCAATACCGGCACCGCGTCATAAGCTGCCGAGATATCCACGGCACTCAGCGGCCGCTGCTCGCGCTCGGCCCAGGCCAGGGCTTCGGCCTCGTCGTCCAGGTCCAGCCAGTACAGGCCGGTAGTGTGCACTTCAGGGTCGAGGCCGGTGCTGGCGAACAAACGTTCGCCCAGCTGTGGATAAAAGTCCTGCGACCAGTGCGCCAGGGCGGTCACCGCCGGGCTGTAGCGCCACGGGTACAGCGGCGAGACGATGCCACCGCCGGCCCAGGACGACTCGCGACCGACCTCGCCCTGATCACACACCACCACCTGGCCGACCTTCGCCGCCAGGTTGAATGCCGTCAGCAGACCGATCACCCCGCCGCCGACCACCACTACTTGCTTGCTCATCTGTCGATCCAACACCTGAAGTAAAACCGCGATGCACCGGGCACCATTCAACTTTCAGCTTCCCCAGCAGCGCTCGCTGGCCTCGACGGCACCCGGGTTGCGCTGCACGCCGGCCTGGTCGAGCTGGAAATCACCACAGCGATCCTGCGCCATCAGCCCATGCGGCAGCCGCCGGGCGTGCAGCGTGAAGGTATCGCTGTCGCGCCGGGCCTGCAGGCTGTAGTGGCGGTTACCGTCGGGCAACGCCGGGTTGCCCTCGGCGTATTGGCCGGTGCGCACGCGGTGGCGCTCCAGGCGCAGCGCGGCATCGTGCAACAGGCCAACCACTTCGCTGCGCGCGGCTCGCCGAAGCTGGTCGCTGTAACTGGGGTAGGCAATGGCTGCCAGAATGCCGGTGACGGCCAGCACAATCAACAACTCGATCAGGCTCAAGCCTTGCTGCATGTCAGTCTCCTCTCGCTCTTTGTCGCCAGGTAATGCGCTGGGTCTGGTCGCCGACCACGGCATAGACAGCCTCCAGCACATGCCTTGGCTGAGTGTCGAGGCTCACGGCCGTTACCCGGAACAAGGTGACCTGCTGCCCTGGGGGCATGTGTGCAGCACCGTTGCTGGTACCCAGGTTCTGCAGCTGGAAAAAGCCGGTTGGCGCACGCTGCCATTGCCCGCCCAGATCGTGCGGTCGAGTCGGCGGCAGGCACGCCTTGCAAGAGTCAGGGGGTGCCCGTTGGAGTTCGCCATGCCCAGCTTGCAGGGCCTGCTCGGCCTGCTCCAGCGCCAGCAGGCTGTCGCTCAGGTAACCGGTCATCCGCGTGGCCGTAACTGCGTCGCGCAGGGCTGATGCGGCAAGCAGACCCAGCAACATGCTCAGCACCAAAGCCAGCAACAAGACCACGCCACGCTGCCGGTTCATGGCGTCGATACCGGATTGCGAATCGCCACACTGAGCTCGTGGTGTTGCTCCAGGTGCAAAGCCGGCTCGTACAGCGTCAATTGAAGATCGATCCGTGCCCTGCCCGGCAGCCGTACATGCGTCACTTGCAGCGCGCGCACATGGTCGATCAGGGGCTGGGGGCGATCACGGCGGCGCGTGAAGTACAGGGTCTTGCCCTCGAGATGATAACGGTACCGGCTGACCGGGACCGCCAGAAGCCTGTCGCTGCCTTGCGCGCGCCCCTGGTACACCTTCGCCTCGTTGGTACAGTTGGTCAGCAAGGTCCAGTCCGGATCGCCAGCGTGGCCCGGCAGCTCGGCAACCACCAGGCTCAGGCTTGACGGGCCGACCTCCAGTGGCCGGGCGAAGACCTGATAATTCGCCGGGTCCGGAAAGTCGCCTGGTTTCAGCCGCAGGCAGCCGAACATCCCCGCCATGCGGATATCCTGCGCCATGCGCAATAGCGCCAGCCGGGCATCCTGCTGCATCCGCACTGCCGTACCTTGCAAGCGCCAGGCCTGGTGAGCGGAGGCAAACAGCTGGCTCGCGGCGGTCAGCAGCGTCAACCCGATGGCCAGCGCCAGCAGCAGTTCAAGCAAGCCGAAACCACCCTCTGCGCGCCTCACGGCAGCCGCCGCTCATGCTCGCTGTACGCCGCCATCGCCGCCTGCCCGTCGCGGCGCGCAGTGTCGGTGGCTTGCAATGCCTGAAGCTGGAGAGCCGCCGCCGCGAACAGCCCCACTGCCAAAACCACCACCGCCAACAGCACCTCCAGTAGCGTCATGCCCCGTTGCCTTACGTGCATCCCTGCACCTCCTCGGATTTTTCCTGCAATCAACTTGAACCTGAGCGACTAGACCACCTGCCCAACGATCGTGAAGCTATAGCGAAGCACTTCCACAGGGGAATGCACGGTGAAGCAACGTGGCGTAACACTGATGCAAATGATGACGGCGTTGGCGCTGGCCATCCTGCTGACACAGCTGGGTATGCCGGCCTACGCCAGGTTGAGCGACGACCTGCACAGGGCAGCCGCCGCCCGTGACCTGGCACAGACGCTGCGCAGTGCACGCAGCCATGCGCTGCTGCAAAGCCAGCCTGTGCTGGTGCAGGCGCTGGACGGTAATTGGGGGAATGGCTGGCGGGTAGTGCTGGAGCATAACCAGCAGATGGTGCGCGAACAGCGGCTGGCGCGGCCCCTGAAAATCACCAGCAATCGCGGTGAGCAATTCAAGTTCAGTGCGCAGGGGTTGCCAATGACGCCGAGCAACAGCTGGCTGGGGGTGACGCTGGAAGTGTGCGAACGCTCATCTGCCAACAGCCGTTATCAAGTGGTAATGGCATCGACGGGACGAGTCAACGTGCTTGCAGAGGATCGCAACAATACTCGGTGTGCAGCCTGATAGCCTTGAGTCGACTTTGCTGGCCCTATCGCCGGCAAGCCAGCTCCCACAGGTACAACACAAGCCTTGAAGGCAGTGTTATTCCTGTGGGAGCTGGCTTGCCGGCGATGAGGCCAATACAGGCTTACATTAGATCAGCGAGCGAACCCGCAGCTCTTTGGGCATCGAGAAGGTGATGTTCTCTTCACGCCCGTCCAGTTCCTCGGCGCCGGTGGCGCCCCAGGCCCTGAGCTGCTCGATCACACCACGCACCAGTACTTCGGGGGCCGAGGCGCCGGCGGTGATGCCGATGCGCAGCTTCTGGTCGAACCAGCCACGTTGCAGGTCCTCGGCACCGTCGATCAGGTAGGCCGGGGTGCCCATGCGCTCGGCCAGCTCGCGCAGGCGGTTGGAGTTGGAGCTGTTGGG
>NZ_JABMCW010000367.1:0-5078 GCF_013179705.1 Pseudomonas sp. CM25
GCGACTTACCATAAATTAGTCGGAGCCGTCCCCGAGAAGCCGGCCACAAGCCGGCTTTTTAATGCCCGCAGAAAATTCGCGGCGCTGGCAAAACCCTCCCGGTCAGCGCCCACCAACTCGATATCATGGCGGGCCCCAAGCGGCCGAGTGCTTCGGCTTCAGGAGTAACTGGTCCGAAACAAATGTGTAAGCGGGCTTGTTCCGCGAAGCGCCGCGCGGGCGGCGCTTGTCACAGGCGCAGCAAATCTCCCGACATGCACCTACCCGCCCCATCCCCATCAGAACTCATACCGCGCCCCAACCATCATGCTCCGCGAAGGCCCATAGAAGTTGAACGTCGAGGTCGATCCCACCCGCGACAGGTAGTCCCGGTCAAACAGGTTGTTGACGTTGAACGTAGCCGTCAGCTTCGAAGTCACCGGGTACGACAGCATCGCATGCGGCCAAGGGTGGCCGCCGTGGCGCCGATCGATCTGCAGCCTACGTAGCGGCACGATTGCGCCGAAGGTCGTAGATCCGCGGGTTGCCAGTGGGGTGGCCCTGTGCTGTATGCTTGGCCGGTCTTCAGGGCGGGGTGCAAGTCCCCACCGGCGGTAAATCGAAAGATGAGCCCGCGAGCGCCCCGGCCATGCCGGGGGTCAGCAGATCTGGTGCGACTCCAGAGCCGACGGTCATAGTCCGGATGAAAGAAGGCGTCAGGCAGGGGCCGTTTCGGGCGCCCCTGCGCGCGCATTTTGTTCGCCCCGAGACGTTCATCGATCATTAACGAGGAGCGTTTCATGTCCACCCGCTACCACCCGCAATACCCCAACGTTAGTGCCGCCATCGCTGCCTTCAAGGCCGGGCGCCCTGTGCTGCTGCTCGACGATGACGACCGCGAGGACGAAGCGGACATCATTGCCGCCGCCGAGAACATTTCGTTGCAGACCATGGCCATGATGATTCGCGATTGCAGCGGCATCGTCTGCCTGTGCCTGGACGAGGCAACCGTCGACGAGCTGCAGCTGGCGCCGATGGTGCAGAACAACCAGGCCCGGCATGGCACTGGCTTCACCGTCACTATCGAGGCGGCAGAAGGCATCACTACCGGCGTTTCGGCCCAGGACCGCATTACCACCATTGCTGCGGCACTGCGCTCCACTGCCGAACAGCGCCACATTGTCAGCCCGGGGCATTTATTCCCGCTGCGCGCCCGCAATGGCGGGGTGCTTACCCGCCGTGGCCACACCGAGGGCTCGGTGGACCTGGCACGCCTGGCCGGCCTGCGTCCGGCGGCGGTGCTGTGCGAGCTGATGAACCCCGATGGCAGCATGGCCCGCGGCGAGCAGGTGGCAGTGTACGCGCGGCAATACAATCTGCCGGTGCTGACCATCGAGGAACTGGCGCGCTACCGGGAAGCGATGGTGGAGCTGGAAGCCGAGCCTGCCTGATAGACCACACTGGGTCCATTCGCGGGCAAGCCCGCGAATGGGGCTTTGAAACCAGCCTCATTACCCCTGAAGTTTGCTCCCCCCGCCCCGCTCTGCTAGTGTCGCGCCGTTCTGACCAGCTACCGAGACAGTCGCCATGGCCCGCAAAAAAGCCTCCCTCGATTTCGAGCAATCCCTCGCAGACCTGCAAGCATTGGTCGAGCGCCTGGAGAACGGCGAATTGTCGCTGGAAGACTCGCTGGCCGCCTTCGAGCAAGGCATCGCCCTGACCCGGGACTGCCAAGGCGCCCTGGCGCAGGCCGAGCAGAAGGTGCAGATTCTGCTGGAGCGCGATGGCGAACTGGCCGCGCAGCCTTTCGATGCGGAGCCGGAAGCATGATTGGCACCTACCAGGCCAACTGCCAGGCGCGTGTCGACGCAGCCCTCGAGCCGCTGTTCGTCGCGCCTACCGATGAACTGCAACGCCTTTACGCCGCCATGCGCTACAGCGTGATGAACGGCGGCAAGCGGGTACGCCCGTTGCTGGCCTACGCGGCCTGCGAAGCGCTGGGTGCCCCGGCCGAACAAGCCAACGGCGCTGCCTGCGCTGTAGAGCTGATCCACGCCTACTCGCTGGTACATGATGACCTGCCGGCCATGGACGACGATGACCTGCGCCGTGGTCAGCCAACTACCCACAAAGCATTCGACGAAGCCTGCGCCATCCTCGCTGGCGACGGCTTGCAAAGCCTGGCCTTTGGCGCCCTGCTCGACCCGGGTTTGAGCCCGCAGGCCGACAGCATCCGCCTGGCCATGGTGCAGACCCTGGCCAAGGCTGCCGGCCCGGCCGGCATGGTCGGCGGCCAGGCCATCGACCTGGGCTCGGTTGGCCTGAAACTGGACCAGCAGGCGCTGGAGTTCATGCACCGGCACAAGACCGGTGCACTGATCGAAGCCAGCGTGCGCCTGGGCGCCCTGGCCAGTGCCCGCGCCGAACCGGCGCAGCTGGATGCGCTGCAGACGTATGCACAGGCCATCGGGCTGGCGTTCCAGGTGCAGGACGATATCCTCGACGTGGAAAGCGACACCGCCACCCTGGGCAAGCGCCAAGGCGCTGACATAGCCCGTGACAAACCGACCTACCCGGCCCTGCTCGGCCTGGAAGCGGCCAAGGCCTATGCGATAGAACTGCGCGACCAGGCGTTGCTCGCACTGCAAGGCTTCGGCGAAAACGCCGAGCCGCTGCGGGCGCTGGCGCGTTACATCGTCGAACGCCGCAACTAAGCTGCTACATCAATCCTTGTAGGAGCGAGGTTTACCCGCGAATGCGATTGTTGATCCAGCGCCGCATTCACAGGTAAAGCTGCGCCCACCAGGGGCCCCGCAACCCGTGGTCGAATGGGCACTTTTCCCACAATGGGGTAAACTGCCGCCACTTCAAACCTATAACGACTCGCCTGATGCCCACGACGTTTCAAGAGATCCCCCGCGAACGCCCGGTCACGCCGTTGCTCGACCGCGCTGACACGCCTGCCGGCCTGCGCCGGCTGGCCGAAGCCGACCTGGAGACCCTGGCCGACGAATTGCGCCAGGAACTGCTCTACACCGTGGGTCAGACCGGTGGGCATTTTGGTGCCGGTCTGGGCGTGATCGAGCTGACCATCGCCCTGCACTACGTTTTCGACACCCCGGACGACCGGCTGGTGTGGGACGTGGGCCACCAGGCCTACCCGCACAAGATCCTCACCGGGCGCCGCAACCGCATGCTCAGCCTGCGCCAGAAGGACGGCATCGCCGCCTTCCCGCGCCGCAGCGAAAGCGAGTACGACACCTTTGGCGTCGGCCACTCCAGCACCTCGATCAGTGCCGCGCTGGGCATGGCCATTGCCGCCCGCCTGCAGAACAGCGCACGCAAGTCGATTGCGGTGATCGGTGATGGCGCGCTGACTGCCGGCATGGCCTTCGAGGCGTTGAACCACGCCCAGGAAGTCAACGCCGACATGCTGGTGATCCTCAACGACAACGACATGTCGATTTCGCGCAATGTCGGCGGCCTGTCCAATTACCTGGCCAAGATTCTTTCCAGCCGCACCTACGCGAGCATGCGCGAAGGCAGCAAGAAAGTGCTGTCGCGCCTGCCGGGTGCCTGGGAAATCGCCCGCCGCACCGAGGAGTATGCCAAGGGCATGCTGGTGCCGGGCACGCTGTTCGAAGAGCTGGGCTGGAACTACATTGGCCCGATCGACGGCCACGACCTGCCGACCATGATCGCCACCTTGCGCAACATGCGTGACCTCAAGGGCCCGCAGTTCCTGCATGTGGTGACCAAGAAAGGCAAGGGTTTCGCCCCGGCCGAGGTCGACCCGATTGGCTACCACGCCATCACCAAGCTGGAGCCGGCCGACAAACCTGCCGCGCCCAAGAAAGCCAGCGGCCCGAAGTACTCCGCCGTGTTCGGCCAGTGGCTGTGCGACATGGCCGCCGCCGACAAGCGTCTGGTAGGCATTACCCCGGCGATGAAGGAAGGCTCCGACCTGGTCGACTTCAGCGAGCGTTACCCTGAGCGCTACTTCGACGTGGCGATTGCCGAACAGCACGCGGTGACCCTGGCCGCCGGCATGGCCTGCGAGGGCAGCAAGCCGGTGGTGGCGATCTACTCGACCTTCCTGCAGCGCGCTTACGACCAGCTGATTCACGACGTGGCGGTGCAGAACCTCGACGTGCTGTTCGCCATCGACCGCGCCGGCCTGGTGGGCGAAGACGGCCCGACCCATGCGGGCAGCTATGACCTGTCGTACCTGCGCTGCATCCCCGGCATGCTGGTGATGACCCCAAGCGACGAAAACGAGTTGCGCAAGATGCTCAGCACCGGCCACCTGTACAACGGCCCGGCAGCGGTGCGCTACCCGCGTGGTACCGGCCCGAATGCGCCGATCAGCGGTGACCTCGAGCCACTGGAAATCGGCAAGGGCGTGGTCCGCCGGCAAGGCGAAAAAGTCGCCCTGCTGGTGTTTGGCGTGCAACTGGCCGAGGCCATGCAGGTAGCTGCGCAGACCAACGCCACGGTGGTCGACATGCGCTTCGTCAAGCCGCTGGACGAGGCCCTGGTGCTGGAACTGGCTGCCAGCCATGAACTGCTGGTGACCATCGAAGAAAACGCCATCATGGGCGGTGCCGGTGCGGCGGTGGGTGAGTTCCTGGCCAGCCAGGCGGTGCTCAAGCCGCTGCTGCACCTGGGGCTGCCGGATATCTATGTCGAGCACGCCAAGCCTGCGCAGATGCTGGCCGAGTGTGGGCTGGATGCGGCCGGCATCGAGGCTGCTGTCAAAGCTCGGATGGCCAAGCTCGGCCTGTAATCCCTGGGGCCGCTTTGCGGCCCTTTCGCGACACAAGGCCGCTCCTACAGAGACCGCGCCGCTCTCCCGGCCTTCGCAATACCTGTAGGAGCGGCCTTGTGTCGCGATCGAGGGCGCAGCCCTCGTAAAATGGTTATGCCCATGAAATCCCCAACCTTTGCCACCCTGCTCTGCCTCCCCCTGCCGCTATTGGCCGCCGAACGCGACGACGCCCTCAAGCTCCCCGACGTGCTGATCAGCGCCAGCCGCCAGGTCGAATCGCGCACCGCTACCAGTGCCGCCAACACCGTCTTCACCCGCACCGACATCGACC
>NZ_JABMCW010000368.1:0-5065 GCF_013179705.1 Pseudomonas sp. CM25
CGGCCCTTGAAGTGATTGATCTTTGGCTCACCGCCAACGAACGACCACAGCCATTCGCCAGGGTTGTCCACAGCCAGCCAGGCCTGGGCGTTGCGCCGGGCGGCCTTGAGCTTGAGGCGGTTGCGGATGATGCCGGCGTCCTGCATCAGTTCCTCGATGCGTTCGTCGGTCATGTGCGCAAGTGCCGCCGCGTCGAAGCCGTGCATCACCTGGCGATAACGCTCGCGTTTGCGCAATACGGTGATCCACGACAGGCCCGCCTGGAACCCTTCGAGCAAAAGCATCTCGAAGAGCAACGCCGGATCACGCTGCGGCGTTCCCCATTCCTGGTCATGGTAGGCCTGGTACAACGGATCGTCGGTACACCAAAAGCAGCGTGGCATAAGGCTCCAATGAGTAGAGGGCGAGGCGAATCAGGTTATACTCCCGCTCTTTACATCCGCATCCCCAGATACAGGTGAATTTCGTGAGCCAGCCTACGCCAGCCGTGCGTACCTTCCAAGACCTGATCCTCGCCCTGCAGAACTACTGGGCAGCTCAAGGTTGTGTGGTGCTTCAGCCCTACGATATGGAAGTAGGCGCCGGCACTTTCCATACCGCCACGTTCCTGCGTGCCGTCGGCCCAGAAACCTGGAACGCTGCCTACGTGCAGCCTAGCCGTCGCCCCGCCGACGGGCGGTATGGCGAAAACCCCAACCGCCTGCAGCACTACTACCAGTTCCAGGTGGTGCTCAAGCCGAACCCGGCCAACTTCCAGGAGCTGTACCTCGGCTCGCTGAAAGCCATTGGCCTGGACCCGCTGGTGCACGACATTCGCTTCGTCGAAGACAACTGGGAATCGCCGACCCTCGGCGCCTGGGGTCTGGGCTGGGAAATCTGGCTCAACGGCATGGAAGTCACCCAGTTCACCTACTTCCAGCAGGTGGGCGGTATCGAGTGCTACCCGGTCACCGGTGAAATCACCTACGGCCTCGAGCGCCTGGCCATGTACATCCAGGGCGTCGATTCGGTGTACGACCTGGTGTGGGCCGACGGCCCGTTCGGCAAGGTCACCTACGGCGACGTGTTCCACCAGAACGAAGTGGAGCAGTCGACCTACAACTTCGAGCACGCCAACGTCGAGAAGCTGTTCGAACTGTTCGACTTCTACGAAAGCGAAGCCAACCGCCTGATCAAGCTGGACCTGCCGCTGCCGACCTACGAAATGGTCCTGAAGGCCTCGCACACCTTCAACCTGCTGGACGCCCGTCGCGCCATCTCGGTAACCGAGCGTCAGCGCTACATCCTGCGCGTACGTACCCTGGCCCGGGACGTGGCGCAAAGCTATCTGCAAGCCCGCGCACGCATGGGCTTCCCGATGGCCACCCCTGAACTGCGTGACGAAGTGTTGGCTAAGCTGGAGGCTGCACAATGAGTGCTCAAGATTTCCTGGTAGAACTGGGCACCGAAGAGCTGCCACCCAAAGCCTTGGCTACCCTCGGCGACGCCTTCCTGGCCGGCATCGAGAAAGGCCTGCAGGCCGCCGGCCTGAACTACACCGGCAAGCAGGTGTACGCCGCGCCGCGCCGCCTGGCCGTGCTGATTCGCCAGCTGGACGTGCAGCAGCCTGACCGCAGCATCAACATCGATGGCCCGCCCCTGCAGGCTGCTTTCAAAGACGGCGAGCCCACCCAGGCTGCCTTGGGCTTTGCCAAGAAATGCGGTGTAGAGCTGGCCGAAATCGACCAGAGCGGCGCCAAGCTGCGCTTCTCCCAGCACATCCCGGGCAAGGCTACCGCTGGCCTGCTGCCGACCATCGTCGAAGATTCCCTCAACGACCTGCCGATCCCCAAGCGCATGCGCTGGGCGGCCAGCCGTGAAGAGTTCGTGCGCCCGACCCAATGGCTGGTGATGCTGCTCGGCGACCAGGTGGTCGACTGCACCATCCTTTCGCAAAAGGCCGGCCGTGAATCCCGCGGCCACCGCTTCCACCACCCGGAAAACGTGCTTGTCACCACCCCGGCCAACTACGTCGAAGACCTGCGCAAAGCCTACGTGCTGGCTGACTTCGCCGAGCGCCGCGAACTGATCAGCAAGCGTACCGCCGAGCTGGCCATGCAGCAGGAAGGCAGCGCCATCGTGCCGCCGGCGCTGCTGGACGAAGTGACTGCCCTGGTCGAGTGGCCGGTGCCGCTGGTGTGCTCGTTCGAGGAGCGCTTCCTCGAGGTGCCGCAGGAAGCCCTGATCACCACCATGCAGGACAACCAGAAGTACTTCTGCCTGCTGGACAGCGAAGGCAAGCTGCTGCCGCGCTTCATCACCGTGGCCAACGTCGAAAGCCGCGACCCGCAGCAGATCGTGCAAGGTAACGAAAAGGTCGTGCGCCCACGCCTGACCGACGCCGAGTTCTTCTTCAAGCAGGACAAGAAGCAGCCGCTGGAAACCTTCAACGAGCGCCTGAAAAACGTGGTGTTCCAGGCTCAGCTGGGGACCGTGTACGACAAGGCCGAACGCGTTTCCCGCCTGGCCGCGTTCATTGCCCCGCTGATCGGCGGCGACGCCCAGCGCGCTGGCCGTGCCGGCCTGCTGTCGAAATGCGACCTGGCCACCGAAATGGTCGGCGAATTCCCCGAGATGCAGGGTGTTGCCGGTTACTACTACGCGCTCAACGACGGTGAGCCGCAGGACGTTGCCCTGGCCCTGAACGAGCAGTACATGCCGCGCGGTGCTGGCGCCGAGCTGCCGCAGACCCTTACCGGTGCTGCCGTGGCCATCGCCGACAAGCTCGACACCCTGGTCGGCATCTTCGGTATCGGCATGCTGCCCACCGGTAGCAAAGACCCGTATGCCCTGCGCCGCGCCGCCCTGGGCGTGCTGCGTATCCTGATCGAGAAGCAGCTGGACCTGAACCTGACCGGTGCAGTGGAGTTCGCCGTCAAGCAGTTCGGCGCCAAGGTCAAGGCTGCCGGCCTGGCCGAGCAGGTGCTGGAGTTCATCTTCGACCGCCTGCGTGCACGTTACGAAGACGAAGGCATCGATGTGGCTACCTACCTGTCGGTACGTGCCCTGCAGCCAGGTTCTGCGCTGGACTTCGACCAGCGGGTACAGGCTGTGCAGGCCTTCCGCAAGCTGCCGGAAGCCGAAGCCCTGGCCGCGGTGAACAAGCGCGTGTCGAACCTGCTGAGCAAAGCCGAAGGCGCCATCGCCGAACAGGTCGAGCCCAAGTACTTCGACAATGCCAACGAGTTCTCCCTGTACTCGGCCATCCAGCAGGCCGACCAGGCCGTGCAACCAATGGCTGCTGCACGCCAGTACAGCGAATCGCTGGCCCGACTGGCAGCACTGCGTGACCCGGTCGACGCCTTCTTCGAGGCGGTGATGGTCAACGCCGAAGACGCCAAGGTACGCGCCAACCGTTATGCCCTGCTCAGCCGCCTGCGCGGTCTGTTCCTGGGCGTGGCCGACATTTCGCTGCTGGGGTAAGCCTTGAAACTGCTGATTCTCGACCGTGACGGGGTGATCAATTACGACTCCGACGCCTACATCAAGACGCTGGAAGAGTGGGTACCGATCCCGGGCTCGGTCGAAGCGATCGCGCAGTTGAGCAAGGCGGGCTGGACGGTGGCCGTGGCCACCAACCAGTCCGGTATTGCCCGTGGCTATTATTCGCTGGCAACCCTCGAGGCCATGCACGCGCGCCTGCGCGCGCTGGTGGCCGAGCAGGGCGGCGAGGTGGGCCACATCGTGTATTGCCCGCACGGGCCGGACCAGGGCTGCGACTGCCGCAAGCCCAGGCCCGGCATGCTGCAGGCGATCGCCGAGCATTACCAGGTCGGCCTTGCAGGCGTCTGGTTTGTTGGCGACAGCACAGGTGACCTGGAGGCGGCCCTGGCCGTCGGTGCACAACCCGTGTTGGTAAAAACCGGCAAGGGCGAGCGAACCCTGGAAAAGGGCGTTGCGGAAACTACACTGATTTTCGACGATCTGGCAGCTATCGCCAGAGAACTAATTTAAACAGTGCGCCCCCGGGCGCATTTTTCTCAGGCGGGCACGCCCGCAATGGTACAAGCCACTATGTCGATCCTGCAGGCGATCAGAATCTTTCTTTTTTACCTGCTGCTGGGCACCAGTTCGTTGCTGTGGTGCTCGCTGAGCTTCTTCATCGCGCCGTTCCTGTCGTTCCCCAAGCGCTACAAGTTCATCAACGTGTACTGGTGCCGCTGCGCGCTGTTCCTGGTGCGGACGATTCTGGGCATCGACTACAAGATCACCGGCGCCGAAAACGTGCCGGCCGAGCCTTGTGTGATCCTGTCCAACCACCAGAGCACCTGGGAAACATTCTTCCTTTCCCAGTACTTCTCGCCGCTAAGCCAGGTGCTCAAGCGTGAGCTGCTGTACGTGCCGTTCTTCGGCTGGGCAATGGCCATGCTGCGGCCGATCGCGATCAACCGCGACAACCCCAAGGAAGCCCTGCGCCAAGTGGCGAGCAAGGGTGATGAACTGCTCAAGCAGAAGACCTGGGTGCTGATCTTCCCGGAAGGCACCCGCGTACCGTTCGGAACGGTTGGCAAGTTTTCCCGTGGCGGTACTGCACTGGCGGTCAACGCCGGGCTGCCGGTGCTGCCGATTGCCCACAACGCTGGCAAGTACTGGCCCAAGACAGGCTGGGGCAAGCGCGCGGGCACCATCGAGGTGGTAATTGGCGCGCCGATGTACGCCAACGGCACCGGGCCACGTGCCATTGCCGAGCTCAACGACCGCGCTGCGGCATGGAACGAGGCGACCCAGCGGTCCATGGGCTCGCTGCCACCGATGGATGAAAAACCCCAGGAGCAGCTGGCTTGAGATTCTGTGGATAACTTGTTAGCAGTTTTTCCAGTCAATGCTCCAAGTCGTCGCTAAGTAACTGTATTTATTGTTAATTTCTTCGTATGACATTTTTCTTGAAAACGTGCATAAGTTTTTTCGAGGCATAAAGAAACCGGCTTTTACAGCCGGTTTTTTTATGGCATGTGGACAGCATCAGACCTTGTCGATATCCACATCCTTGGTCTCTTTCAAGCAGAAGATTCCAACAACCAGGCTG
>NZ_JABMCW010000369.1:0-5011 GCF_013179705.1 Pseudomonas sp. CM25
GTCCGAAGCCCAGCAGACTCTTTCTGTGTTGCATCGCCTACGCGAGTCGCTGATCCGCGATCGCACCAAGTCCGTCAATCAGATGCACGGGTTCTTGCTTGAGTTTGGCATCGGCTTGCCTCAGGGCCTGGCAGTCATGAAACGTTTGTCTGCTGTTCTAGCGGAGCACGAGCTGCCTGTTCGGCTGACAGTGCTGCTGCAACGTCTGCACGACCATTTCGTCTATCTGGACGAGCAGATCAAGGCGCTGGATAAAGAGTTGATTGGCCAGCTGGCCGACGATGATCTAGGGCGTCGTTTGTTGAGCATGCCCTGTGTCGGGCCGATCACCGCCAGCCTGCTGGCTGTGGAAATGGGCGATGGCCAGCAATACGGCTGCAGTCGCGATTTTGCCGCTTCTCTAGGCTTGGTGCCCAGGCAGTACAGCACTGGCGGCAAAGCTAACTTGCTAGGGATCAGCAAGCGAGGCGACAAGAATCTGCGACGCCTTTTGGTGCAATGCGCCAGGGTCTACATGCAGAACCTGGCGCGGCAGAAGGGGGCTCTGGCGGACTGGGTGCGAGCGCTTATGACGCGACGACACTCAAACGTGGTCGCCTGTGCGCTGGCCAATAAATTCGCCCGCATAGCTTGGGCGATTTCTGCTCATCACACCCAATACGAAACAGGGCCAGGCGCCTTGAACGCCTGACCCTGTGGTTGTTGCTGTATCACGATTCACCTTTCAGGTTTTGCGACTGAGCAATAGATGAAATAAACGGCCTACCGGCCTGGCGAGGATCCTGACATAAAAATCGGCTTTCGAAGCCGAGCGGCTTTTAAGGATCGTCAGGCGCGGCTCTCATCGTGGCGCGGGGCTTGCCCCAATTTGACGCCGGATAGATTTAAGCAAGCCATCCATTTCATCCGTTAATCAGTATTGCAAAAAAATGGGGTGACCATAGATTTTTATTGGCATGGCTAATCCTTTGTGATTAGTCATGCCGTAGTGGCCATCCGACAAATGGTGCAGAGGCAAAGAGGGTAGGTCAGGGAACCCGGGAGGGATTTTCCCGTCGAAGGTCACTGCAGGCCACTCGCCTGTTACCCTTCTTCAGGAGTGTCCTTCATGTCGTTGCGTTCCCTCGCCCTGTTGTCGCTGTGCGTCGTCCTGACTGCCTGCAGCAAGATCAACCAGGAAAACTATTCCAGGATCAAGGCCGGTATGAACAAGGCCGAGGTCGAGCAGCTGCTCGGCACGCCGACCGAGTGTTCGGGCGCGTTGGGTATGAGCAGCTGCACCTGGGGGGACGAGAAGAGCTTCATCAGCGTGCAGTACGCGGCTGACAAGGTGCTGATGTATTCAGGGCAGGGCCTCAAATGAGGCCTTTGTACCTGCTGATGGGGGTATGCCTGGCGTTGCTGCTGGGCGGTTGTGCAGGCTCGGTGCACGACCCGCTGGCGCCGAAAACCGCCGGCAATGTCGACCTCAAGCGCTACCAGGGCAAATGGTACGAGCTGGCGCGCCTGCCCATGCGCTACCAGGCCGACTGCGAGCAGTCCGAGGCGCACTACAACCTCAAGCCCGACGGTTCCTATGGTGTGCTGAACCGCTGCCGCACCATGGGTGATGAGTGGCTGCGCGCCGAAGGCCATGCCAGCATTCAGGAGCCGGGGCATACCGACAAGCTGTGGGTAGAGTTCGACAACTGGTTCACCAAGCTGGTGCCAGGGGTGGCCAGGGGCGAGTACTGGATCCTGTATGTAGACGACCGCTACCGTACCGCCATCGTTGGCAGCCCGGACCGCAAGTACCTGTGGATCTTGTCGCGGACGCCGTCGCTGGCGGCTTGGGAGCGCGAGAGCCTGTTGTCCAAGGCGCGGCAGCAAGGCTATGACACCAGTCGACTGATCTGGCGCGCGTCCGATCAGCAAATCGTAAAAATGCACTGATTTTCTGGGGCTGCAAAGCAGCCCCAGAAAACCTAACCCAAAAGCTGCCGCAACACCTCGGCAAACGCCCGCGCGCTGTGCTCTTCCTGCGCATGCCGCCCCTGGCGCACCACCCACTTCCCGTTCACCATCACATCGCGCACCTGGCGATCGCCACCGGCAAACAGCCAGCGGTTGAGAATGGCATCGCCATCTGCCAGGGCGATGTAAGGGTCCTGCCCATCAAGCACCAGCCAGTCGGCACGCTTGCCCACTGCCAGCTCGCCAATCGCCTGCCCCAGTGCCTGCGCACCGCCTGCCAGTGCGGCGTCATACAGCGTGCGCCCGACCATCGGCTGGTCGCCGCGATACAGCCGGTTGCGCCGCTGGTCGCGCAGCCGCTGGCCATATTCCAGCCAGCGCAGCTCCTCGACCACGCTCAGCGACACATGGCTGTCCGAGCCAATACCCATACGCCCACCCTGGGCCAGGAAGTCCACTGCCGGGAATATCCCGTCACCCAGGTTGGCTTCGGTGGTCAGGCACAGGCCGGCCACTGCACCGCTGCGGGCCATCGCGGTGACCTCATCCGGCTGGGCATGGGTGGCATGCACCAGGCACCAGCGGGGGTCTACGTCCACATGCTCGTACAGCCACTGCAACGGGCGCAGTCCGCTCCAGGCCAGGCAGTCGTCGACTTCTTTCTGCTGCTCGGCGATATGGATATGCACCGGGCATTGCTTGTCGCTGGCGGCCAGCACCTCGGCGATCTGCGCAGGGGTCACCGCCCGTAGCGAATGGAAGCACAGGCCCAGCTGTTGCGCCGGCTGCGCGGCCAGCAGCGGGCCGAGTTGTGCCTGCAGTTGCAAGTACTGGTCGGTCGCGTTGATGAAGCGCCGCTGCCCGTCGTTCGGTGCCTGCCCGCCAAAACCGGCATGGCTGTACAACACCGGCAGCAGGGTCAGGCCGATGCCGCTGTCGGCTGCAGCCGCGCTGATCCTGAGCGAGAGTTCGGCAGGGTCGGCGTAAGGCTTGCCGGCCTGGTCATGGTGAACGTAGTGGAATTCGGCCACCGAGGTGTAACCGGCCTTGAGCATCTCGATATACAACTGGCGAGCGATGACCTGCAGTTGCTGCGGGCTTATCTGCCCGACCAGGCGGTACATCAGGTCGCGCCAGGTCCAGAAACTGTCGTTGGGGTTGCCGGCAACTTCCGCCAGGCCCGCCATGGCGCGCTGGAACGCATGCGAATGCAGATTGGGCATGCCCGGCAGCAACGGGCCGCCCAGGCGTTCGGCGCCTTCAGCCGAAGCCCCTGGCTGGATGCTGGCTACATTGCCATCGCTGGCGACCTCGATGCGGACATGGCTGGCCCAGCCCGTAGGCAGCAGGGCGCGTTCGGCGAAGTAGGCGGACATCGGTGAAATCCTGTTATTGTTAACTTGTATATACATATACAGGCGTTTGCCTGCCGGGTAAACTGCGGCAAGCTACCGCTCATTCCATTTGCACAAGGATCCAACGCCGTGCCGACACCTCCTGTCTCCGCGCTGGTTGCCCAGATGGGCGAGGGCCCGGCGCCGCTCTACGCCCGGGTCAAACAGATGATCATCCAGCAGATCGACAACGGCAGCTGGCCACCGCATCACCGGGTACCTTCGGAGAGCGAACTGGTCAACCAGCTGGGCTTCAGCCGCATGACCATCAACCGTGCCCTGCGCGAACTCACCGCCGACGGCCTGCTGGTGCGCATGCAGGGGGTGGGCACCTTCGTGGCCGAGCCCAAGGGCCGTTCGGCGCTGTTCGAGGTCAACAACATCGCCGACGAAATTGCCGCGCGAGGCCATCAGCATAGCTGCCAGGTGATCACCCTTGCCGAGGAAGCGGCCGGCTCCGAGCGGGCCCTGGCGCTGGACATGCGCGAAGGCCAGCGGGTATTCCACTCGTTGATCGTGCATTTCGAGAACGGTGTGCCGGTGCAGATCGAAGACCGCTACGTCAACGCGGCCATCGCCCCCGAGTACCTCAAGCAGGACTTCACCCGGCAGACCCCTTACGCCTATCTGTCCCAGGTAGCGCCGCTGACCGAGGGCGAGCACGTGGTGGAGGCGATCCTGGCCGAGCCGGAAGAGTGCCGCCTGCTGCAGATCGAGCGGGGCGAGCCTTGCCTGTTGATTCGCCGGCGTACCTGGTCCGGCCGCCAGCCGGTGACGGCTGCCCGGCTGATCCACCCCGGTTCCCGTCATCGCCTCGAAGGACGTTTCAGCAAATGAGCCAGTTGCAGTTGTTGCGTGCGCAGGATTACCCGCGCATGCCGTGGAAGAACGGTGGTGGTTTCACCGAGGAAATCACCCGCGACAGTGGCGAAGGCCTGGACGGCTTTGGCTGGCGCCTGTCGATTGCCGATATCGAGGAATCGGGCGGCTTCTCCACGTTTGCCGGTTATCAGCGGATCATCACCGTGTTGCAAGGGGATGGCATGCGCCTGCAGGTCGACGGCGAGGCCAGCCGGCCATTGCTGCCGTTCGATGCTTTGGCCTTCGGTGGTGAAAGCCAGGTGAGTTGCAAGCTGCTGGGTGGGGCGATTCGCGATTTCAACCTGATCTATGCGCCGCAGCGTTACACGGCGCGGTTGCAGTGGCTGGATGGTACCAGCCGGGTGTATAGCTCGGCTTCGACGGTGCTGTTGTTTGCAGCCAGTGGCCTGGTCGAGGTGGCTATGGCGGGGGGAGATGTGCAGCAGTTGGGTTTGTATGACTGCCTGCGGCTGGAGAGCAACGACGGGTTGTTGGGGCTGAATGTGCAGGGACGGTGCTGCCTGATCGAACTGATGCCGCGCTGACATCTGGTTAGCCAGTAAGGGGCTGCTGCGCAGCCCAATCGCCGGCAAGCCAGCTCCCACAGGTACGCCGCTGCTTTCAAGGCTAATGCGTACGGGTGGGAGCTGGCGTGCCGCGATTGGGTTCGCGCAGCGGCCCCTTGTTTTGCGAACCATTCAGCGGGCCGGTCCGATTATTTTGGTTGTCCATGCTTGTACATACAAGTAAAGGTGTGTTTGTATATCAACCACGACACACCTGCCCGCGAACGACCGCAGAGG
>NZ_JABMCW010000037.1:0-27697 GCF_013179705.1 Pseudomonas sp. CM25
GTCAGGGCATCGAAGCCAACGCCGATGCTGCCGGCGAATACCTGAGGACGTTGATCGTAGTAGCTACCCCATTGGTCCATCTGGCCCTGTAGACGTTCTGGGTCGGCCGCGGCCAATACCGTGGGCATCAGTCCCAGCCGCCGGAAACTGTTGATCAGCGTCGCCGCGCCTGTGAATGTGACCCACTCAAGACCGCGCATAGCTAACAGCCACGTCACGGCAATGATCATGATCCGCGCGCTGCCGGCGCTGAGTGACGCCAGGTTGCCCACCTCAACCATGCATGCTCGGTCCCGAGAAACGCCTGCAACCCGAGAGATGGCAGCCTCTATTGGCTCATCCAGATATCGCTCAAGGAACAGCGGACCTTCACTCGCCGGTCGCATGCCGGCGGCGGCGATCAGTCGACTATGGCTGTCATGTAAGGCCAGCAGCTCTGGCAAGTAATGCTGCACATCTGCCTGATGCACGCTGGCAAAGCACTGGTGGATGAAATGCTGCAAGTCTTCACGTGCAGGATCACCTGCCACATGGAGCGTCAGGTGAGCGTGATGGTCGGCATGGCTGCCGATGGGTAGCGGGAGCAGATTGCTCCAGTGAGGCTGGGTCATGAAACTCCCCCCGGTTTGGGTTCGACGGAGGGATTATCGGGGTCGAATCTGAATGGAATCTGAAGTCGAACAGCCTAGGGCGTTTGTGACCACGGAACGCCGGGTGGAATGCACGCATTACCCTGCAAGGGCGGCGCATGGGCTGAACGTCCGCCAAGGGTCGAACGCTGCCGGTCACGCCCCTTGGCGGACATCTGTAACCGGGGCCGCGTCGCGGCCCATCGCCGGCAAGCGCGGCTCCCACAGGTACAGCGCATGCCTGAAGGCTGGCGATATTCCTGTGGGAGCCGGCTTGCCGGCGATGAGGCCGGTACTGACTACAGAGCTTTGGATCAGCTGTTGCAAATCAACCCGGCAGTGCCGCCAACACCGCACCCACCATGCGATTGAACGTAGCCGGCGAGTCCACGATGCGCGCGGGGGCGTTTGCCTCGCCGTCAGCACGCGTGGCGCGACGGCCCTGGTCGGCGGTGGCCGAGAGCTTGACGATCACCAGTTCGCGACGGGGGTTGATGTAGATTTTCTGCCCGAAGCGCCCGCTGGCCTCGACGGAACCTTCACCGTCATTTTTTTGGTACCAGTAATTGCGGTAGCCGTAGCCAGGGCGCCCAGGGCCGAGGCTGCCTTGGGCGAACACTGCCGGGTCCGCAGGCTGGAAAGTGCTGTGCACCGCCTGGTTGAAACTGTCGCCCTTGGCATCGCGGGCCAGTTCGCGGCGTACCAGTTCGGCAAAGCGGGCGGTGTCGCGCAAGTTGCAGCTGATGCCGCCGCTGGCCATTTCGGTACCGAGCGGGTCGACTTGCACATAGGCATCGTCCTCGGCGAAGCGTGACCACAAACGCTGCTCGACCAACTGCGCCCAGTTCAGCCCGGTGATACGCCGCAACGCCCAGGCCAGCGCTTCCGGCGATCCGTTCTGGTAGAAGAACGGCGCCTGGCCAGCGGGGTTCGGCGCCTGCAGTACCTGCCGCAGGAAGCTGTAGATATCCCCTGGCATGCCCTCGCCCCGCGGGATCAGGCCGGTGGCGGCAAACAGGCCGAGGTCCGGCGGCATCTGCGCGGGGTACTGCACCGCCACCTGCATATCCAGGTTGGCCTGCACCGTCGCCTCGCCAAACGGCGTGCCGCGCAGTTCCGGCACGTAATGCGCCAGCGTACGTTGCGGGTCGAGCGCACCTTCAGCGATCAGCTGTGCGGCGATCAGGCCGGTGACAGACTTGGTCATCGACGCCCAGATGTGGGGCTGACCGGGTTGGAAGCCGTCCATATAACGCTCGAACACCACCTTGCCCCGGTGGAGCACGATCAGCCCGTCGGTGCTGGTTTGCTGCAGGTAGCCGGCCAAGGTCAACGGCTGGTCGCCGGCGCTGAAGGCCAGTTGGTCAAGCGCCGCCGCGCGGCCTTCGGTCAACGCCAGCGGTGTGGCTGCGCGGCCGATACTCCGGGTGGGTGACACCTCGCGGGCGTGGCGCATCGACCAGCGCAAGTACGGTGGCTGAAAGGCGTTGGCCTGGTTGACCCGCAACTCCGGCGCCGGAGGGAACCCCTCCATCACACCTTGCCCGGTCGGTGCACCGACCGCCAGGGTTGGGGCCAGGGCACCGGCCAGCACCAGGGCGATACCCGTCAGGTTGGCGGATGAAGGGTGCATGCTGCGCTTGGACATGGTCGTGCTCCTTGGTTGCACTAGAAGTTGGCGCCCACGCTGAACGCCACATAATCGCGGTCGCCGCGGGTGCCGTAATCGCCGTCGAGGTAATCGGTATAGGCCAGGCTGGCCCAGTACTGGCTGGCCAGGCTGAGGTCCACGCCCACGCTGATCGAGCGCGAGCCTTCGTTGAAGCCCGAGCTGTCCGCCGGTGAGTAACCCTTGACGTCATGGGCCCAGGCCAGGCCTGGGCGAATGTCCAGGCCTTGGATCAGGTTGGGGTAGCTCCAGGTCGCGCGCAGGCGGTAGCCCCAGGAAAAGGGTGTGACAAAGCCCTCGTCGTTGCAGTCGCCCGGGCTTTTCGAGATCGCCAGGCACAGGCTGTTGTCGGCCAGCTCGCCGTTGCCATAGGCACCGGAGCGGCCATACCGCGGCCCGAAACGCCCCTCCAGCCCGCCGACATAGGTGGCGCCCACTTCGCCCATCAGCAGAAGCTGGTTAGCGCCCATGACCTGGCTGAACGCCTGCACGGCCGATATCTGGGCCTGGGTCACCTCCTTGCGCCGGTAACCGTCGAAGGGTGTGTTGTCTGTCGCAGGGCGCAGGCCGTCGGCGTTGAGCGGGCTGCGGCCAGGGGCATTGAGCAATGACTGCAGCAGATCGTTGCCGTTGAGCTGCACCGGCATGTTCGGCCGGTAGCTCAGTTCGCCCTGCACGGCGGCACCGTTGCGCAGAGTGGTGGCGAAGGTCAGGCCGTACAGGCGGATGTCTTCGGGGTATTGCGCCCGGTACTGCGAGGTGCCCATGCGCAGCGCGCCGGCCAGGGTCTGCCCGTTGCTGGACGCCAGAAAGGCACCGCAATTGGCCAGCGCCACACCGACGTTGCCGCACAGTTCACGGGCAAAGCCCGAATTGGCGTAATAGCGGCTGCTGACAGTACCCAGGTACGGCGAGCGGCTGTGGTAATTGGCGGCGAAAAGGCCAAACTCGGTATCCAGTGGTTCAACGTACCAGTGCAGCGAAAAACCCCATTGGCCACCGTTGCGTGCATCCTGGTCGGCGCCCCGAGGCACGCGCACGCCCTCCTCCGTCAGCGTCACACCAAACGGGGCCAGGGCCGGCGACACAGCCGGGTTGGTCACCATCTGCCCGCCGACATCCAGCCCCTGGCAGCCTTCGGGCATGAAGTCGTTGGCGGAAAAGAACGTTGCGCAGTTTTCCAGTCGGGTCTGCTCCCAGTCCAGCTGGTAGAAGGCATCGAAAGACAGCGCCTGGTTGAGGTTCTGCGTGACATACAGCAGGTTGACCGGCGCCAGGGCGTCTTTCACTTCCGAGCCTGGCCGGCGCAGCGCAGCCTGGTTGAAGGGGTTGATCACGTTCAGCCCGCCCTGGATGAACAGGCTTTCCCCCCAGTTGACCACCTGTTTGCCCACCCGCAGCGAACCGGGCTCACCGCCAATGTCGTAGAGGCCATAGGCGAACGCATCGAGCAGCTCCGCCCCGGCGGTTTTCGCCGAAACCTGGCGGTTGCGGTCGTCGATGTCGACGGCCCGCTGGCTGTGGTCGCGCTGCGCGGTGTCATACCAGTAGGTGCCACGCAGGAAGACACCCACGTTATCGCGGTGCAGCTCCAGGTCATGGGTGCCTTTGAACATCGCCGAAAACACATCGCCCGAGCGGTAGTTGCGCCGCGCGTCGTTGCCATTGGCAGCCTGCAACTGCTGTTTGTCGGGGTTGGCAGTGCTGACGGCGGTACTCAATGACAGCGCCGAGTCGAAACGCCCTTGCAGCGAGCCAACGTTGAATTGAACGCCCGCAACCGGGGTGGCGAGCAGGCAGCACAGGGCCGCCAGCGGCGCCTGGCGCCGGCAGAATAGGAGGGTTGCGCTCACTCTTAACCTCTTGTTGTTTTATTAGAGAGGGAAATGATGGGTTCAGCGCGGACGCGCCGGCCGCCCAGGCCGGCGGTGTCGGTGACGAGCAGTATCAGGCAGGTTTGATTACGCTCACAAATAGCGTCTTCGGATCAATGCCATGCCGGTTCGTTATGGCTCCAAGGCGGTGCTTCAGAGCACTTCGAACAAGCCTGCCGCGCCCATCCCCCCGCCCACGCACATGCTCACCACCACGTAGCGAACCTTGCGCCGGCGGCCTTCGAGCAACGCATGCCCGACCATGCGCGCACCGCTCATGCCATAGGGGTGGCCGATGGCGATGGCGCCCCCGTTGACATTGAGCCGCGCCGGGTCGATGCCCAGGTGTTCGGCGCAATAGAGCACCTGGCAGGCGAATGCCTCGTTGATCTCCCACAAGCCGATGTCCTCGATCCGCAACGCGTGGCGCGCCAACAGGCGCGGTATCGCCAGCACCGGGCCGATGCCCATTTCCTCCGGGGCCAGGCCCACCACCGCCATGCCCCGGTACAGCCCCAGCGGCTGGCAGCCTGCGCGTGCCGCCCGGGCACCGCTCATCAGCACACAGGCGCTGGCACCATCGGACAACTGGCTGGCATTGCCCGCAGTCACGCAGCCGCCCTCGATCACCGGTTGCAGTGCCTCAAGGTCCGCCAGCCGGGTGTGCGGGCGGTTACCTTCGTCCTGGCTCAGGTGCACGCGCTCGTGGGACTGGACGCCAGTGGCCTTGTCGACGACCTTGCGCTGCGCCGTGACTGCCACGATTTCATCAGCGAACAGCCCGGCCGCCTGCGCTGCCGCTGTGCGCTGCTGCGACAGCAAGGCGTAACGGTCCTGGGCGTGGCGGTCGATACCATAGCGTTTGGCGACGTGCTCGGCCGTGTGCAGCATGGGCATGTAGGCGTGCTCGCACAGGCGCCGCACCGTGGCGTCCTGGGCAGCATTGGCAGCCTGCATGTGCGCGTGCTGCACCAGGCTGATCTGCTCCTGCCCGGCCCCGACCACCACCTGCATGCCCTCGCCGCGGATCTGCTGAGCGCCGATGGCAATGGCCATCAGCCCTGAAGCGCATTGGCGGTCGATGGTCTGCCCGGCCACCGACTGCGGCAAGCCAGCCGCCAGGGCCGACAAGCGCGCCGGGTTGATGGCGGCGGTCCCGCTTTGCATGGCGGTGCCCAGCACCAGGTCCTCGACTTCGTCCGGTTCCACGCCGGCGCGCTCGACGGCGGCGCGGATGGCAATGGCGCTCATGCTGGGGGTGGTGAGGTCGTTGAACGCGCCGCGCCAAGCCTTGGCGATGGGCGTGCGCGCGGTGGATACGATGACGGCGTCTTGCATGAAACGGCTCTCCTTGGGCAGTTACACCGGCAGCAGGCTTTCGTAGGCGCTGCGCAATTTGGCGGGAATAGTGACCGGGCGGTTGTTCAGGCGATCGACGAACACATGAGTGAAACGGCCAGCGGCGCAGGCCTCGGGCTCGCCCTCGACGAACACGGCCAGGGCGTAGTGCACCGAACTGTTGCCCAACCGTTCGACGGCGATGCCCACCTCGATGCGTTGCGGGAAGGCGACGGCGGCAAAATAGTCGCAGGCAGACCCGGCCACGTAGGCCACCACCGGGTCGTGGTGGATATCAAGGCCGGCGTGCTCGATCAGCCAGGTATTCACGGCACTGTCGAAAAACCCGTAATAAACGACGTTGTTCACATGCCCATACAGGTCGTTGTCGTGCCAGCGCGTGGTGATCGGCTGGAAGTAGCGGTAGGCGCCGCGCAGCGGGCGTTCCCTGGCCATGTTCAAAACGCCGCCTGATAGAGGGCCAATGCGTCGTCGAGGGTGACCTTGCGCGGGTTGTTGACCAGCAACCGTTGCTGTTGCAGGGCATCCTCGGCCAGCAATGGCAGGCTGTGCCGCGGCACCCCGACATCTCGCAGCCGGCTGGGCAGGCCGCAGCGTGGCGCCAGCTGCTCCAGCTCATCGATGAACTGGTTACACAGATCATGCGGGTCGCCAGGCACCAGCCGATCGCCCAGCAGTGCCGGGGCCAGCGCGGCATAGTCGGCGAACGCTTCGCGACGGTTGAAGCGCATCACGTGGGGCAGCACCAGCGCATTGGCCAGCCCGTGCGGCACGTGGTAACGCGCACCCAACGGGTAGGCCAGCGCATGCACCGCCGCCACTGGCGCGTTGGCAAACGCCTGCCCGGCCAGGCAGGCGCCCAGCAGCATGGCCTGGCGCGCCGCCAGGTTGCCACCGTTGTGCACCGCCTGGTCGAGGTTGCCGGCCAGCAGCGCCAGCGCCTCACGGGCCAACAGGCTGGACAGCGGGTTGCGCTTGTACTGGCTGGTGGTGGCCTCGATGGCATGGACCATGGCATCGATCCCTGTAGCGGCGGTGATCGCCGGGGGCAGGCCCAGGGTGCGCTCGGCGTCGAGCAACGCCAGGTCGGGCAGCAACAGGGGGGAAATCACCGCCATCTTGGCCGCCTCGCCGGTGGTGACCACGGCCACGGGTGTGACCTCCGACCCCGTCCCGGCGGTGGTCGGCACCTGGATCAGCGGCAGGCGCTGGCCTTTGGCCTGGTCGATGCCGTAGACCGCCTCCAGGGTCTGATCACAGGCCGGGTGCGCCAGCAGCGCCACCAGCTTGGCGACATCCATGGAGCTGCCGCCACCGAAGCCGACGATCAGCTCGGCGCCGATATGCCGCGCCCGAGCGACGGCCGACAGCACGCAGGCATGGCTGGGGTCGGCGCTGACCTCGCTGAAGATCGCCACGCTCAGGCGGGCCTGGGTGAACCCTGGCAGCAAGTCATCGAGCATGCCCAGGTTGACGATACCCGGGTCGGTCACGATCAGCACGCGGCGCACGCTGCGTTGCTGGCACAACTGCGCCAGACGCCCGGCGGCACCGGGTTCGCACAACAGATGGGGAGTGGTGGCAAAACTGAAAGGCTGCATGCTCATGTTCCTCTTGTTCTTGTGGGTGAACAGCTGGGCCATGTCAAAAGGCGAAGTGCGCTTCATCCAGGCTCATCAGGCACTGCGCGCCGCCGCGCAAGGCCTCGCAATGGGCGCTCGCGCGCGGCAACACCCGCCGCCAGTAAAAAGCTGCAGCCTGCAATTTGGCCTGGTAGAAGGCGTTGTCCTGGCTGCCTGCGGCCAAGGCCGCGCTGGCGGTTTCGGCAGCCCGCAGCCACAATGCGGCCAGCAGCACGTAGCCCGAATAGGCGAGAAAATCCACCGATACCGCGCCGATTTCCTGCGGGTCGCAGCGGCAGGCGTCGAGCACCTCGGCGCTCAGGTTGCGCCATTCCTGCAGGCGCTGAGCAACCGCCTGGGCCATCCCGGCCAGCGCGTCTGCACGGCAGTTGCGTGCCGCTTCAAGCAACTCATCGATCAGCAGGCGCAGCTGCTCGCCACCGTCGCCAAGCAGCTTGCGGCGAATCAGGTCCAACGCCTGGATGCCGTTGGTGCCCTCGTATAGCTGGGTGATGCGGCTGTCGCGCATGAGTTGCTCCATGCCCCATTCGCGGATGTAGCCATGCCCGCCGTACAGCTGCACGCCCAGGCTGGCAGTCTCCTGGCCGACATCGGTGAGGAAGGCCTTGACGATGGGGATCAGCAACGCCGCCCGGCGCCCGGCGGCCGCCTGCACTTCAGGCTGCAAGGCGCCGTGCTCCAGGTCCAGCGTTTGGGCAACAAAGGCCGCCAGCATGCGGCAGCCTTCGCTGAGGGTTTTCTGGGTAAGCAGCATGCGCCGCACGTCAGGGTGGCAGATGATCGGGTCGGCACTGCGTTCGGGCGCCACCGGCCCTGCCAGGCTGCGCGACTGCAAGCGCTCGCGGGCATAGGCCAGGCCACCCTGGAAGGCCGCCTCGGCGATGCCCAACCCCTGCAGGCCGACCTGGAAGCGCGCATCGTTCATCATGGTGAACATGCACGCCAGGCCCTGATTGGCCTCCCCCACCAGCCAGCCACGAGCGCCATCGAAATTCATCACGCAGGTCGCCGCGCCCTTGATGCCCATCTTGTGCTCGAGCGCGCCGCATTCGACCGCATTGCGCGGGCCCAGCCCTCCGCCTTCGATGCATTCGAACTTGGGCACCAGGAACAGGCTGATGCCACGCACACCGGCCGGCGCATCCGCCAGGCGCGCCAGCACCAGGTGGACGATGTTGTCGGTAAGGTCCTGGTCGCCGCCGCTGATGAAGATCTTGCTGCCGCTGATGCGGTAGCTGCCATCGCCCTGCGGCTCGGCACGGGTACGCAGCAGCGCCAGGTCGGTACCGGCCTGCGGCTCGGTCAGGCACATGGTGCCGGCCCATTCGCCGCTGACCAGCTTGCCCAGGTAATCGCGCTTGAGCGCTGCGCTGCCATGCCGGTGCAAGGCCAGCACGGCGCCCTCGGTCAGGCCGGAATAGATCCGAAACGACAGCGACGCGCCCATCAGCATTTCGTGAAAGCAGGCCGAAACCATTTGCGGCAGGCCCTGGCCGTCATGTTCCAGCGGGCCGGTCATGCCACCCCAGCCCTGCTCCACATACTGCCGGTAAGCCTGGCGAAAGCCATCCGGTGTACGCACGTTGCCTTGCTCCAGGCGGCAGCCCTGTTCATCGCCCTGGCGGTTGAGCGGCGCAACCACCTCGCTGGCAAAGCGTGCACCCTGCTCAAGAATGCCATCGATGGTTTCGCGGTCCAGCTCATTGCCCAGCCGGGCACAGTGCGCCGTCACATCGAACAGTTCGTGCAGCACGAAGTGCATGTCACGCTGGGGGGCTCGGTAGTTCATGCGCGGCCCTCGTGGACGTCGGCCAGCTGTTTGCGCTCTGCCACCAGGCGCATCAGCAACCCGGCCGGGCGCCAGTGCTCGCCGAACAGGCCTTGCAAGCGTTCCAGGCGTGCCAGCAGCAAGCCCAGCCCCTGCTGGTCGGCCCAGCGCATCGGCCCGCCGACCTCGTGCGGGAAGCCATAGCCATGCAGGTACACCCGGTCGATGTCAGCGCTGCAGCTGGCCACCGTTTCCTCGAGAATTTTCGCGCCCTCGTTGACCAGCGCCAGCAGGCAGCGCTCGTGGATTTCCGCGTCGTCGACCGCGCGCCGGTGCACACCAAGGTCCTGAGCGACCTTGAGCACCAGCGCATCGACCTCGGGGTCGTGCACGGCTTCACGACTGCCGGGGGCATAACGGTAGTAACCCTGGCCGCTTTTCTGGCCGAAACGCCCCAGCGCGCACAGGGCATTGTCGACCTGTATCAACGGCGCATCCATGTCTTTACCGGCCAGCTGGCGCGCACGCCACTCCAGGTCGATGCCGACCACGTCGTACATGCGAAACGGGCCCATGGCCATGCCGAACGCCTGCAGCGCCTCATCCACCTGCCGCGGCGTGGCGCCTTCGAGCAGCAGCTTGCGCGCCTCGGCCACATAGCTGGCGAGCATGCGGTTGCCGATGAAGCCCGGGCAGTTGCCGGCCACCACCACTTCCTTGCCCATGCGCTGCCCAAGGACCTGGGCCGCCTCGAGCACCGCAGGCGAAGTGCGCTCCCCGCGCACCACTTCCAACAGCTTCATCACATGGGCCGGGCTGAAGAAATGCAGCCCGAGCACCTGTTCGGGCCGGCGGGTGACGGCCGCGATCGCGTCGATGTCCAGTGCCGAGGTGTTGCTGGCCAGGATGGCGTCGGCCTTGAGTGTGCTGTCCAGGGTACGGAAGATGGCCTGCTTGAGCGCCAGGTTCTCGTACACCGCTTCGATCACCAGGTCGGCTTCGGCGAGGTCGTCATAGGCCGTTACCTGGCGCACCCGCGCCAGGCAAGCGTCGGCCTCGGCCTGATCGATACGACCCTTGGCCACCTGCTGTGCCCAGGTTTGCGCGATCATCGCCAGGCCGGCTTCGGTGGCGCAGGGGTCGTTGTCCAGCCACAGCACCGCAAGGCCTGCACGGGCCAGGCTGATGACGATGCCGCGGCCCATAGTGCCGGCGCCGATCACCGCCGCCTGCTGAACGTTGTAGGGAGTACTCACGGGTGACGCTCCTGATTCGAGGTGTGAAGGCATTGCCCTCACCCTAGTCAGGCGCCTACTATTTTTGAAATTCTCATTTTCCATCCCATGTATTTTTCGCATGAATATAGCCAACTTCGACCTCAACCTGCTGCGCGTCCTGGACATGCTGCTGCGTGAACAGAACGTGTCGCGCGCGGCCGAGCGCCTGGCGCTGACCCAGCCGACGGTGAGCAATGCGCTGGCGCGCCTGCGCGACCTGCTGGGCGACCCGCTGCTGGTGCGCGTGGGCCGGCGCATGCGCCCCACCCCACGCGCCTTGGCCCTGGAAGGCCCGATTCGCGCGGCATTACTACAGATCGAACAGACCCTTGGCGCCGGCGACAGCTTCGACCCGCAGCTCAGCCACCGCCAGCTGCGTATCGCGCTCACCGACTTCGCCGAACAGCTGTGCATGCCAAGGTTGCTGGCCACCTTGCAAACCCAGGCCCCGCACTTGCGCGTGGATGTGCTGCACCTGACGCCCAACCTGCCCGCCGAAGCCCTCGATCGCGGCGAACTCGACGTGGTGCTGGGGCGCTTCGATGAGGTGCCCGCGCGCTACGAGCGGCGCCACTGGCGCAGCGAAACCCTGCAAGTGGCGGTGCGCCAGGGCCACCCCGATGTGGATGGCACCCTCGACCTTCAGGCGTTTCTCGCCCTGCGCCACCTGTGGGTGCACGGCGGCCAGACCCGTGGCATGGTCGACCAGTGGCTGGGGGAACAGGGCCTGGCCCGGCGCATCGTCTACACCACGCCCAATTACCTGCAGGCCGCGCACCTGGCCGCAAGCTCCGACCTGTGCGTGGTGCTGCCCACCGCCCTGGCTCGCCATTTCGCCCGGCTGCTGCCGCTGCAGGTATTGGACCTGCCGTTCGCCCTGGAGCCCTTCCAGCTGGAGCTGGTGTACCTCGCCCATCGCCAGCACGACCCGGCACTGGCCTGGCTGGTGGCGCGCATCATGGACATTGGTGCCGGCTGAGCCATCGCATTTGTGCATGGGTGGCCATGCAAGAGTGGTATTGGTTCGCCAGTGAGCTCTGTCCTTAGAGTGTTCGCCCTCAGAACAACAAGGACCACCCCATGCACCTACGCACACTGCCCTGCCTGCTGGCCCTCGCCCTGCCCTACGCGGCGCTGGCCGACGGGCCGGCCAAGGACGCCAGCGACCTCACCCGTCAGAGCAATCAGCAATGGTTGCAGCACCTGCCCTTCGAAGACCGCAGCGACTTCGACAATGCGCGCCGCGGGCTGCTCGAAGCCGTCGAGCAGCCCGTGGTCAATGCCAACGGCAAAACCGTCTGGGACCTGCAGCGCTATGCCTTCCTGAAAGGCGAGGCACCGGCCACGGTCAACCCGAGCCTGTGGCGCATTGCCCAGCTCAACACCTTTGCCGGGTTGTTCAAGGTCAGCGAAGGCATCTATCAGGTGCGCGGCCTGGACCTGGCCAACATGACCTTGATCGAAGGCGAGCACGGCCTGATCGTGATGGACCCGCTGCTGTCGGTGGAAACCGCCAGGGCCGGGTTGGCCATGTACTTTCGCCATCGCCCGCAGCGGCCGGTGGTGGCGGTGATCTATACCCACCCGCACGTCGATCATTTCGGGGGTGTGCGTGGGGTGATCGACGAGGCCGACGTCAAGGCCGGCAAGGTGCAGGTCATCGCCCCGCAGGGCTTCTTCGAACATGCCGTCAGCGAAAACGTGCTGGCCGGGCCGGCAATGAAGCGCCGGGCGCAGTACATGTACGGCGCACCACTGCCACGCGGGCCACGCGGCCAGGTGGATGCCGGCCTGGGCAAGGGTGTGCCGGCCAATGCCACGGTTAGCCTGATTGCCCCGACCCGGCTGATCGAACAGCCCTTCGAGACCCTGCGCATCGACGGTGTCGACATCGAGTTTCAGCTTACCCCTGGCACCGAAGCGCCTGCTGAAATGAACCTGTGGTTCCCCCAGTTCAAGGCCTTGTGCATGGCCGAGAACGCCTCCCACGTGCAGCACAACGTGCTGACCCTGCGCGGCGCCCAGGTGCGCGATGCCAAGGTGTGGGCGCACTACCTCGACCAGTCGCTGTTACGCTATGGCGAGCAGGCCGAAGTGGTGTTTGCCCAGCACCACTGGCCGACCTGGGGCGGGGCGGCGATCCGCGACTACCTGGCTGATCAGCGCGACATGTACGCCTTCATCGACAGCCAGACCCTGCGCCTGATCAACCGCGGCCTTGGCCCCACCGAGATCGCCGCCGAGCTGACCACCTTGCCGCCACGGCTGGCCAGCAAATGGTACAGCCGCGACTACTACGGCTCGCTCAGCCACAACGTGCGGGCGGTGTATCAGCGCTACATGGGCTTTTACGACGGCAACCCGGCAACCCTCAACCCGTTGCCGCCGAGCGAGGCCGGCACGCATTACGTCAAGGCCCTGGGCGGCGCCGAGCGGGTGCTGACCCTGGCCCGTGAGGCCTACGGCAGCGGTGATTACCGTTGGGTTGCCGAGCTCACCCGGCACCTGGTGTTCGCCCAGCCCGACAACAGCGCAGCGCGCGAGCTGCAGGCCGACGCCCTGGAGCAACTGGGCTACCAGAGCGAGAACGCCACCTGGCGCAACGCCTACCTGACCGGTGCGCAAGAGCTGCGCAACGGTGTGGCGCCGGCCGCCAGCAAAGGCGGCAGCGCGGACGACCTGGTACGCGCCCTGACCCCGACGCTGTTCTTCGATTACCTGGGCGTACGCGTGGATGCTGCCAAGGCCGCCGAACAGGACCTGACCATCAACTGGCACTTCACCGACCTGAACGAAGACTACGCCCTGACCCTGCGCAACGGCGTGCTCACCCACCGCGACCACACCCGCCACGGGCAGGCGGATGTCGAGGTGAAAATGAGCAAGGTTACCCTGGACCGCATCGCCCTGAAGCAGACCGGCTTTCTCAAGGAAGCGACCGTGGGTGATATCGACATCAGTGGCGAGCGCATGAAGTTCATGCGCTTCATGGCAGGGCTGGACGAGCCGGACGGGCGCTTCAATATCGTCACCCCCTGAATCACCCACAGCGCCGCCCTAAAGCGAGCGGCGCAACCACACGCTGAGCACCAGGCCCGCCACTCCCAGGGCACAAAGCAGCACGCTCCAGGCGGCCGCGTGGCCCTGCTCGCGGTGCAGCATGCCCAGCCCTCGGCGGTATACCCCGCGCTCACGAGCCCGGCCCAGCAGCGCTAGCAGCGCCGCCATACCGGCCACCATCCACATTTCGCCACGCCAGGCGATGCACGCTACCAGCAGCAGCGACACCTGCGTGCGCCGCCAGGCCAGCACCGTACGTTCGGCCTGCAGCCCAGTATCCCTGGTGCTATCCGCCATGCCAACGCGCCCATAGCACGCCGACCAGCGCCACGCAGGCAAGCCCGCACGCCACGCTCAGCAGCGGCACCAGGCGCGGCAGCGGCAGCGGCGCCTCGCGGCGCAATGCGCGCTCCACCGCCAACCAGCGCCAGCCGGCGCCCAGGCTCACCAGCAAACTGGTGGCCAGCAACGCCAGTTCCATCGCCACGCGCCCAGATGGCGGCCAGGCATGGGCAGCGAAGGTTTCGATGGCGATTGCGCCGCCGAGCAAGGCCAGGGCGGTGCGGATCCAGGCAAGAAAGGTGCGCTCATTGGCCAGGGTAAAACGCGGATCGGGCGCCTTGCCCTGCCCCAGCAACCAGCGCTCCCAAAGGGTATGACGGTGATCGGAATTCATGAGAGCCCTGTGTCAACGCAGCCCTTGGCTGCGCAATGCGCCGGGGGAGAAGTAGGAAGCACTGGTGCGCACGTCGAAGGCGTACGGCCTTGGCTGCTCGTTGGTCAGGCCAGACAGCTGGTAGCGGCCACTGCGCAGGTCGTAGATCGCCTCCATAGCGTTGACCAGCGCCTGCCCGGTCACGTGGTAATAGCTGTGGGCCTGGGCGGTACGCCACACCTGGCCCTTGTGGTCAAAGAAGTCCGCCTCAAGGATGGCCCAGCTGTCCTCGTCCAGGTAATAGCGGCGGCTGGCGTACAGATGCTTCGCCCCAGGCTTGAGGGTACCCACCACTTCCCACACCCGGTGCAGCTCGTAGCGGGTGGTTTGCGGGTTGACGTGCCCCGGCCCGATCAGCGCGGCATAACCGAGCAGGGGCGAAGCCAGGCGATAGCTGTTGTACGGCACATGCAGGGCCTTCTTGCCCACCAAGGTCCACTGGTAGAGGTCCGGGGCGCCGTTGAACATGTCGCGGCTGTCGGCGGTGCGCAGGCCGGCCGTGCCCGGGGTGATGCTGTCATAGGCCAGCGCCGGGGCGCGCCGCACCCGCCGCTGGCTGCTGCTGTACAGCCACGAGAGACGCGGCTGGGCCACCTGATCGAGGGTTTCGTGCAGCACCACAGCATCGCCCGCCAGGCGCGACGGCGCGGTCATGCGGTAACTCAGGTAATACAGCACGTTGCCCGCTTGGCCGCCTTCCAGAACGTCGGGGCGGGCGAAGTTCTGTTGCAGGCTCATCGTCGCGAAGCGGCCATCGCCACGCGGGGTGATGCTGTCCGAAGCCAGGCGGTAACTGCCGTTGCGCGGTCGGGTGAGGTGGTTCCACAGCACCTGCAGGCCATTCTCGGGCTTGGGGAATGCCACTACACCGGCAAAGCCCTCCACGCCGTTGCCGTCGTTGACCAGCCGGGCGTTGGCCGCATTGTGCCGGGCCCACTCGCCCACGGGTGGCGGCACCGCGACACTGCGATGGGAGGGATACACCGGCAGGCGAAACGACTGGGGGTAACGCTGCATCAAGGCCACCTGCCCCGCCGTCAGCTGCTCCCGGTACTGGGTGTAGTTGCTGGCGGTGATCACATACAGCGGCTGCTCATCGGCGTACGGGTCCAGCGGGGTGCCGTTGACCGCCAGCGACACTTGCCGCGCCTGCAGGCCGCCGTTCCAGGCCGGTATGCGTCCGTCGCTGCCGGGCCCGCGTTCGGCCCCCACCGGCGTCAAGTCTGCGGACAGTGGCATGGCCTCCGCGTACAGGCTCAGCAGGCTGGCGTTGACAAACAGGAAGATGCGCAGCAGGGCAAATGGTTTCATCGGGCTTGGCCTCTTGTTGTTGTGGTGTCCGGGCCGGGCTTGCCTTGGCACGCCCTTTCGGGGTGATACTAGGAGCCGCGCTTCGAACCCCACAAATAACGTGTTCGGATACGTGCCATATCAGTTCGGCATACCCTTGGAACCGCTCCGATGACCCTGAAACAGCTCCGCTACCTGATCGCCATCGTCGAAGCCGGCAGCTTCTCTTCCGCTTCACGTCGCGCCTACATTGCCCAGCCGGCGTTGAGCCGGCAGATCAGCTTGCTGGAAAGTGAACTGGAGATGCAGCTGCTCGACCGCCAGCACGATGGCATTGCCCTGACCGATGCCGGGCGCCAGCTCTATGAAGTGGCCCGGCAGGTGGTGCAGAAACTCGACTCGGTGAAAGATGAGCTGAAATCCAGCCGCGGCGACCCCAAGGGCCACGTGGCCATTTCCATCCCGGCCACGGCCGCCGACCTGCTGCTGCCAGAAATCGTCATGCGCGCCGAACAGCGCTTCCCCGGCGTGACGCTGACCGTATGGGACGGCCTCAGCCGTGAAGGCGGCCAGGCCATCGAGCTGGGCAAGGTGGACTTCGGTGTGGTGCCCAATGCCGAGGAACTCGACCATGTGGAGGCCGAGCCGATCTTCACCGAAGCGCTGTACTGGGTCGGCGCATCAGCCCCTGGCACCCCCGACACCATCACCCTCGCCGAAGCCGCCGCCACCCGGCTGGTGCTGCCGCCCAGGACACTGCACCTGCGCCGACGCATCGAGCAAGCCGCCATGGAAGCCGCCGTACCCCTGGCCGCAGCCTACGAGCAGCAATCGGCGCCCGGCATCGCCAGCCTGGTGCGCGCCGGCCTGGCGGCGACCATCAGCAACTGGCCGCCGCTGAGCGTACTGCTCGAACCCACGGCGGCGCGGCGCATCGTCGAACCGCGCATCAGCCGCACCATCGCCTTGGCGCACTCCCAGCACAAACCCCTGTCGTTCGCTGCCGGTTGCCTGCGCGACCTGGTGCGCAGCGTGCTGATCGACCTGGTCAGCAGCGGCCGCTGGCGGGGCGAACTGATCGGCAAGGATGCCGAGCCGCTGGAGTCGGGGCTCGGCGCTCAGCTGGCGGTCTGAGCGCGCGCCTGCCCGCCAGTTGCAGCCGACAGGCGCAGGCGCTGCTGGGTACGCTGCGGGTTCAAGGTGGCCAGGCCCACCAGCCCGGCCACCACCAGCACCGCGCCGCACACCAGGAAGCCCTGGGCATACCCCGCCGGGTGTTCGCTACCCGCACCTTGTACCAGCAAACCGGTCACCACCGGCGCTGCCAACCCGGCCAGCGAGGCGATGCCGTTGCCCATGGCGAGGATGCCGCCGCGCTGGGCCGCCGGTGTGAACTCGGCGAGCATCGCCGGGCCCACGGAATACATCACCAGCGCCAGGCCACCACTCAATGTCAGCGCGGCGACCCTTGCGGCCGTGCTCAAGCCAGGCAGCATCAGCGAAGCCGACAACAGCCCGCCCAGTATCAGGCACACCGAAACGAACACGCCGCGAGCCACCCGTGACGGCACGCCGCGACGCATCAGGCGCTGGGAGAACCAGGCCAGCAGCAGGCTCAGCGGCGTGGTCACGACCACGAACATGATGAATATGCGCCCGGTCTGCAGCGGGTCGATACCCAGGCCCACCTGCAGGTAACTGGGCACCCAGGTCAGGGTGAGGGCCAGCGACCAGTTGGCGGCGAAGTGGCACAGGTAGTTGCCCATCACGCTGGGGTCACCCAGCAGCCTGCGATAGGGGATAGCCGGTTCGTCGGCCTTGAGCTGGCTGGCACGCAGGCGCTCGAGGGTGCCCTCCTGGCCCAGCCGCCACCACAGCAGGCACCAGACCAGACCGATCAGCGCAAGGATGATGAAATTGGTGCGCCAGCCGTAATGCAGGCTGACCCAGGGGATCATCGCCCCCGCCACCAGAAGGCCCATGGCACTGCCGGCATGCAGCAGGGCCACCGGCAGGTTGCGCCGGTCGTTGGGGAACCACTTGTACAGTGCATGGGTGGCGACCGGCGATGCCGGCCCCTCCCCGATGCCCAGCAGCACCCGGCAGGCGACAATGGCCCAC
The DNA here is from genome assembly GCF_013179705.1 of Pseudomonas sp. CM25. Taxonomy (NCBI): domain Bacteria; kingdom Pseudomonadati; phylum Pseudomonadota; class Gammaproteobacteria; order Pseudomonadales; family Pseudomonadaceae; genus Pseudomonas; species Pseudomonas sp. CM25. Next base: position 17,406 of record NZ_JABMCW010000037.1, read on the forward strand.
AGTGAGGTGGCGAACAACATCGGCAGCTGGATCAGCGCCCAGAACAGGCCCATGCCCAGCAGCAAGGTGCGGGTGGGGCGCCGGTTGGCCATGAAGCCACCGACCACGGCGGAGATCGCGAAAAACCAATGCAAGGCGCCGCCGATCAAGCCGAACTCGGTGGCCGTCAGGCCCAGTTCGGCGCTCATCGGCACCGCCACCAGGCCGATCACCACCTTGTCGAGAAAGTTGACCAGCATCAGCAGGGCCAGCAACGCGGCCACCAGCCAGGCGGTACGGGGGTTGGGCAGGGAAGAATCCGCAGTCATGGCGAGTACTCTTGTTATTGTTGTGAGGTGTTGCAAAAAGGCCGCCGCAAGGGCGGCCCGTCGTTCAGGCAGGCATCAGCACGCCTTTGGCGATGGTGTTGCGCTGAATCTCACTGGTGCCGGTCAGGATACGCATCATCCGCGTGGCGCGGAAAATCCACTCCACCGGGTGGCCCTGCATCAGCCCGGCGCCGCCGTGCACCTGCACCGCCTTGTCGGCGATGCGGAAGGCTGCCTCGGAGACGAACAGCTTGCACATCGGCGCCTGGGTGCGGATATCGCCCCCGGCGTCGTTCACCTGGGCCGTGGCGTAGACCATGCTGCGCGCAGCGTGCAGCTCGGTGGCCATGTCGGCGATCATGTGGTTGACCGCCTGGAACATGGCGATTGGCTGGCCGAACTGCTTGCGGCTGCGTGCATGCTCGATAGACAGCTCCAGGGCCAGGCCGGCCATCCCTAGCAGGGTGGGGCAATGCAGCAAGCGGTTGAGGGTAATGCGTCCCATGGCCAGTTTGAACCCCTGCCCCTCCTCCCCGATCAGGTTGGCCGCCGGCACGCGCACCTGATCGAGCACGATGTCGCCATGGGCACCGCCACCGGACATCACCGAGTAATCGCTGTCAATTCGCACACCCAGGGCATTGAGGTCGACGAAGAAGGCCGAAATACCCTGTGCGCCCTTGCCCGGCCCGGTCACCGCCAGCAGCACTGCCAGGTCGGCGTAGGTGGCACCAGAGATGTAACGCTTGGTGCCGCTGAGCACATAGTGGTCGCCGTCGCGGCGGGCCTGGGTAGTAATGGCGGTGGCATCGGAGCCGGCCTCGGCTTCGGTCAGGGCAAAGCACACGGCCTTTTCAGCGCGGCACACCGGCTTGAGGAAGGTCTCGACCTGGTAGGGGCTGGCCACCTTGAACAGGTGGCCGACCCGCGGCGGCCCCGACAGCTCGCCCAACACGTGTGCGGCGAGCATGGAGCCTGTCAGCACCGTGGCCTCCTTGACCGCGCACAGGTCGGCCACGTTCAGGCCGGCCCCACCCATGCTTTCGGGCAGCATGATGGTGTACAGGCCCTGCTCGCTGGAAAGTTTCCACACTTGCCGCAGCACCGGCTGGGGGTGCGGGCGCGCCCAGTCCAGCTGTGCCTGCTGCTCTAGCGGGCGTACCTGATCGCGGACGAAACCCTCGATCGCTTCGATGATCTGCGCAGCCTTTGCACTGGGTTGATACATGGTGATGCTCCCTGGTCAGATACGACGTTCGCTGTGTTGCCAGTAGGTGTCCCGGACCAGGCGGCGCACCACCTTGCCATTGGGGTTTTTCGGCAGTTCGCTGACAAAGTCGACGCCGCGCGGCTTCTTGAAACCGGCCAGCGCACGGCCGCAGCGCTCGATCAGCTCGGCGGCCTCCAGTTGCGCCCCGGGCTTGAGCACGACCACCGCGCGCACCGCTTCGCCCCACTGCGCGTCGGGCACGCCGACCACCGCCACCTCGAACACTTCGGGGAAGCCGTAGATCACCTGCTCCACTTCGCTGGGGTACACGTTGAAACCGCCGGAGATGATCATTTCCTTCTTGCGATCGACGATGAACACATACCCCTGGGCATCCACCGTCGCCAGGTCGCCGGTAAGGTAATAACCGTCGCGCATCACTTCGGCGGTGAGCGCCGGGGCGCGCCAGTAGCCCTGCATCACGTCCGGGCCCTTGACCACGATCTCGCCGACTTCACCCGGAGCCACATCCTCGAACGCCTCGTTGACCACCCGCAGGTCGGTCTCGAAGTAGCACCGCCCGCAGGAGGCCAGGCGTTGATAATCGCCGTCTTCCACCAAGTGGTCCTGCTCGGTCAGGACGGTGACCAGCGAACAGGTTTCACCGGCGCCGTAACCTTGCGCGAGAATCGGCCCGAACAGTTCGATGGCCTTTTTCACCAGGGCCGGTGCCATCGGCGCGGCGCCGTACATGACCAGCTTCAGGCTCGACAGGTCGAAGCGTTCGACGCCGGGGTAATTGACCAGGCGGTTGATCATCGCCGGCACCAGGAACAGCCGCGTCACCCGTTCGCGCTGAATGGTCTCCAGCAACAGGCGGTCGTCATAGCGGTCGAGCAGCAGGTTGCAGGCGCCCACCGCCAGCAGCGGCATGATCTGCATACCGCTGGCATGGGTGATGGGCCCCACGTGGGCCATGACGTCGCCCGGCCCGGAGCGCCGTGTAGGGCTGGCAATGCTCTTGCGCACCAGCGCCTTGCGGTTGCCGAACGACAGCATCGCAGCCTTGAGCACCCCAGAGCTGCCGGAGGTGTAATGCAGCACGGCCAGCGCATCGTCGGCCGGGTCCAGGCCCAGCGGTGCCTCACTGCCGCGCTCAAGCAACGCGGCATAACCCAGGTCACCCCCCTCGCCTTCCAGCACGATCAGCTGGCGCAGCAGCGGCAACTCTCTACGCCGCGCTGCCAGCGCCTGGGCAAAATTGGCATCGGTGATCAGTGCAACGCTGCAGGAGTCTTCCAGCACCCGCACCACTTCATCCACTGACAGCCGCGCATTGATCGGCACCTTGACCATTGCCGCCTTGTACAGCGCCACTTCCGCTTCGACCAGCTCCACGCGGTTGGCGGCGAGAATGGCCACATGCTCGCCGACACCCACGCCCAGCGTACCCAGCGCTGAGGCCAAGCGGTTGCTACGGCGCTCCAGCTGGGCGTATGTGACGCGTGTCTGGCTGTCCGCCACGGCGATGTGGTCCGGCCAGTAGCGGGCACTTCGGGTAATCATCGTTCCAAGGTTCACGTTGTTGTTCTCGTCGACAGGAAGACATCGACGATGCTAATCAGCTGTGCGCGTGCAGATGAAATACAAGATTCAGATGTGGGCCATAACTTTATTGGCTGGCGTAAGGCCCAGACATGCAGGGGCTGGCGATCGGTTGGGGTATGGAAGTCATCATGAAACAAAATAACTGTACAAGATTTTTGACTTGTACAGGTTTCAGCTTAGGCTTCAGGTATACCTGTACAACCACTCCAGGCTGTACAGGCGTGCCAGGAGCCGCCCATGTCAGCCTTTCTGCCGCAGTTCGCCGAGCGCTTTGCCCGCCTTGACGGGAAAAGTCTGGATGGTTTGCAAGCCCTGTACAGCGAAGATGTGTGCTTTCGCGACCCCTTGCACCAGATCGAAGGGCTTCAGGCGCTAAGGGCATACTTTGCCCAGCTTTACGCCAACGCACAGGATATCCACTACACCTTCCTCGATGCGGACGAAGTGGCGCCCGGGCGAGGCTACCTGCGCTGGGTCCTGCAGTTCCGCCACCCGCGCCTTGCCGGGGGCCGCACCGTCAGCCTGCAAGGCTGCAGCTACCTGCAATGGCGTGAGCGTGTATTCCTGCATCAGGACTATTTCGACGCCGGCGCCCTGCTCTACGAGCACATACCGGTGATGGGCAGCGCCATCCGCTGGCTCAAGGGTCGCCTGGCATGAGCCGCTGCTGGCTGACCGGCGCGAGCAGTGGCATCGGCGCTGCTTTGGCGCAATGCCTACTCGAACAGGGTCACCAACTGGCACTGGGCGGGCGCGACGCCGAACGCCTGGCGCCGTTGACCGAGCGCTTCCCCGAGCAGACGCTGCTGGCTGTCGGCGACCTTGACGACCCGGACCAGGTGGCCGCTATCGCGGCGCACATCGGGCAGGCATGGGGCGCACTGGATATGGTCGTGCTCAACGCTGGCACGTGCGAGTACCTGGAACCGGGCCACTTCGACCCGGCCTTGGTCGAACGGGTAATGCGCACCAACGTCCTCGCCCTCAGCCATTGCCTCGCGGCCGCCTTGCCCTTGCTGCGCGCTGGTCGGCAACCACAGCTGGTGGTGATGGGCAGCTCGGTCAGCTGGCTGGCCTTGCCTCGCGCCGGCGCTTATGGCGCGTCCAAGGCTGCCGTGCGCTATCTGGTGGAATCCCTGCGGATCGACCTGGCCCACGAAGGCATCGCCACCACGTTGGTCAGCCCCGGCTTCGTCGACACGCCCCTGACCCGCCGCAACGACTTCCCCATGCCGCAACTGTGGACGGCGCCGCGCGCCGCCAGGTACATCGCACGGCGCCTGCCCCGGCGCCCCCTGGAAATCAACTTTCCCGGCCTTTTCACTTTTGCCTTGCGCCTGCTTGGGGCTTTGCCGGCGCGCCTGCGCCTGGCCCTGGGGCAGCGCCTGGCCCGCCACGAACAGGACTGACTGACCATGCGTATCGCCATCATCGGCAGCGGCATCGCCGGCCTGACCTGCGCCTACCTGCTGTCGCGCAAGCACGCGGTGACGGTGTTCGAAGCCGAGCAGCGGGTTGGCGGCCACACCCACACGGTGGATGTGTCGTGGGGTGGGCAGCAGTATGCCGTCGACACCGGTTTCATCGTTTTCAACGACTGGACCTACCCCAACTTCATCCGCCTGCTGGGCCAACTCGGGGTGGCTTCGCGGCCCACAGAGATGAGTTTTTCGGTGCATGAGCCGCGCAGCGGCCTGGAATACAACGGCCACAGCCTGAATACCTTGTTCGCCCAACGCAGCAACCTGATGTCGCCGGGGTTCTGGGGCATGCTGCGCGACATCCTGCGCTTCAACCGGCAGGCGCCGGCAGACCTTGACGCCCGCCGCATCGACCCTGGCACCACGCTCGGCGCCTATCTCGAAACCCATGGCTACCGGCAACGCTTCATCGAACATTACATCGTGCCGATGGGCTCGGCGATCTGGTCGATGTCCTGCGCCGACATGCTCGCCTTCCCGCTGCGTTTCTTCGTCACGTTCTGCCGCAACCATGGTTTGCTGTCGGTGGATGAGCGCCCGCAGTGGCGGGTTATCGAGGGCGGTTCGCGCAGTTATGTCGGGCCGCTTTGCCAGCCGTTCGCCAGCAGCATTCGCCTTGGCTGCAAGGTACAGCGGGTTAGCCGCGACGAAGCGGGGGTGGCACTGTTCAGCGCCGCTGGCAGCGAACGTTTCGACAAGGTCGTGTTCGCCTGCCACAGCGACCAGGCCCTGAGCCTGCTCGAGGCCCCCAGCGCCGAGGAGCAAGCAGTACTGGGCGCGATCCGCTATGCCGAGAACGACGTCGTGCTGCATACAGACACGCGTCTGCTGCCGCGCCGCCGACAGGCCTGGGCCAGTTGGAACTACCGCCTTGGCGGCAACGCCCAGGCCCCGGCTGCCGTCACCTACAACATGAACATCCTGCAGGGCCTGCAGGCCCCGGCGACCTTCTGCGTCAGCCTGAACCAGACCGCGCTGGTAGACCCGGCACAGATTCTCGCCCGTTTTCGCTACGCCCACCCGCAGTACAGCGTGGCCGCCGCCGAGGCGCAATCGCGGCAGCCCCGCCTGCAGGGGCAGGCGCACAGTTATTTCTGTGGCGCCTACTGGGGCAACGGCTTTCACGAAGACGGCGTGGTCAGCGCCCTGCAGGTGGCCAGCCACTTCGGGGAGCAGCTGTGAACAGCGCCCTGTGCCTGGGCTGGGTCAGCCATCGGCGCCTGACGCCGCGGCCCCACACGTTTCGCTACCGGGTGGGCATGTTCGAGCTGGACCTGGACGAGCAAAGTCATTGGCTGGGCCTGTCACCCTGGCTGCGGCGCTGGCGCCTGGCGCCGCTGAGCTGGCGCGAGACCGACTACCTGCCGAGCCTGACCGGCCAAGGCATGCCACTGGCCCAGGCCGCACGCGTGCTGGTCGGCAGGGCCACTGGCCATATCCCCAGCGGGCCGGTGCGCCTGCTGTCGCAGCTGCGTTGCTGGGGCCTGTCGTTCAACCCGGTGAGCTTCTACTTCTGCCATGACGCCGATGGGCAGTTGGCGGCGATCCTGCTGGAGGTGCGCAACACACCGTGGCGCGAACGCTTTCACTATGTGCTGCCGGTGCACGGCGACCTGACGAGTTCGTTCCACATGGCCAAGGCCTTTCACGTCTCGCCGTTCATGCCGGTGGCGATGGACTATCGCCTGCGATTCCACCTCGATCCGGCACACCTGCGCATCCACATGCAGAACTGGCAGGCCGGCCACAAGGTCTTCGAAGCCGACCTGGCCCTGCGCCGTGCACCGCTCGATCGGCGCGCCGTACAGGGTTACGTCCTGGCCTTCCCGTGGATGAGCCTGCGCACGGTCTCGGCCATCTACTGGCAGGCCCTGCGCCTGCTGCTCAAACGTACCCCCATCCATGAACATGCCAAGCACACGGGCGACCTGGCGCTTGGCCAACCCTGCGAGGAACCTGACCATGTCCGACCCGACCCTGAGCGTTAGCAAGTCCGCAGGCCTGGGGCCCTGGCTCGGCGGGCTCGCGCGCGGCGCCGTGCTGGCCCTGTTGGGCAAGCTGCGCCATGGCCACTTGCGCCTGCTCAGCCACGGCCAGCAATGGAGCTTCGGTGATGCCGACAGCCCCTTGCAGGCCGAGCTGGAGGTGCTCGATGACGCCGCCTGGGGGCTGATTGCCGGCAACGGCTCGATCGGCGCTGGCGAGGCCTACATTCATGGTTACTGGCGCAGCCCGGACCTGGCGCTGGTGACGCGCCTGTTCGTCGCCAACCTGGAGGTCCTCGATGCCCTTGAAGGCGGCTTGGCGCGCCTTGGGCGCCCGGCCCTGCGCCTGCTGCACCGGCTCAACCGCAACAGCCGGCGCGGCGCGCGGCGCAATATCCTGGCCCACTACGACCTGGGCAATGCCCTGTTCGAGCAGCTGCTCGATCGCACCATGATGTATTCCGCCGCGCAGTTCGAGCACCCTGCACAATCCCTGGAGCAGGCGCAGCTGAACAAGCTGCAGCGCGTCTGCGAAAAGCTCGAGCTTGGTCCGGACGACCACCTGCTGGAAATCGGCTGTGGCTGGGGCAGCCTGGCCATCCACGCAGCCACCCAGCACGGTTGCCGGGTCACGACTACCACGCTGTCCGAGGCGCAATACACCTATACCCGGCGGCGGGTGCAGGACTTGGGGCTGGAACGGCGCGTGACAGTGCTGCGCGACGACTATCGCGACCTGCGCGGCAGCTACGACAAGCTGGTGTCCATCGAGATGATCGAGGCCGTGGGCCACCGCTACCTGCCCGCCTACTTCCGCCAATGCGCCGCCTTGCTCAAGCCCGACGGGCTGATGCTGCTGCAGGCGATCACCATTCGTGACCAGCGCTACGCTCAGGCCCGCCGCTCGGTGGACTTCATCCAGCGGTATATCTTCCCTGGCGGCGCGCTGCCTTCGCTGAGCGTGATGCTCGATACCGCCAGCCGGCAGACGTCGCTGAACCTGGTGCACCTCGAGGACTTCGGCGTGGACTACGCGCGCACACTGGGGCACTGGCGCGATAACCTGCGCCAGGCCCGCCCAGCCCTGGCTGACCTGGGTTATGACGATGCGTTCCAGCGGCTATGGGAGTTCTACCTGTGTTACTGCCAGGGCGGCTTCGAGGAGCGTGCCATTGGTGTGGCCCAGTTGCTGTGGGCTGCCCCCCAGGCCCGTCGCGCGCCGTTGCCGGCAGCGTGATCAGCCGGGGCCGCTGGCAGCTGGTCAACGCCTTGTGGTTGCAGGCCGGCTGGTGGTTGTGCGTGCTCGGGGCACAGCACCCATTGCTGTTGTGGCTGGTGCCGCTCGGCATCTTCGTGCACCTGCGCCTGTGCCCCGCCCCTTGGGCCGAGGCCAAGGCGTTGTGCCGGGCCACACTGGCCGGCTGCATGCTGGACAGCCTGCTGGGTGCGTTCGGGGTGTTCACCTACACAGCCTGGCCACTGCCGCTGTGGCTGGCACTGCTGTGGCTGGTGCTGGCCAGCGGCCTGCGTCACAGCCTGGCCTGGGCTGGCCGTCGGTTCTGGTCAGGGGCATTACTGGGCGGGATTGGCGGCCCACTGGCCTACCTGGCCGGCGCGCGGCTGGCCGATGTCGCCCTCCCCCTAGGGCCGCTGGTCACCGCCCTGCTACTGGCCCCGGTCTGGGCCCTCGCCTTCCCGTTGCTGCTGCGACTTGCCGCGCGGCCGTGAGCGGCGGCAGCGTTCGGAGCAGTAACGCACCTGCTCCCAACACCGCGCCCAGCGTTTTCGCCACGTGAACGGGCGGCCACAGCCCACGCACAACTTGCTCGGCAACAGCTGTTTTTTCACGGTGCGAGGGTGCTCAATCGCATGCTGCACCCGCTGGCAGGCGGCGGAAGAACAGCGTTATCTGGCCGACCTCCACGCCCAGCTTGCGCATGCTGGTGCGGTTGATCAGGGTGTCGTCATCCATCAGGTACATCCAGTCGTCCATGTCCACCTGCCAGTGCCGCCCGTCGACCGGGAGGTCCAGCTGGTAGCGCCAGCGCAGCGTGTTGCCCGCCATCTCGCCACGGGCTTCACCGATCACGTCGCCGGCAGTGCCACGCCAGTGCCCGGGCCGCTCCGGTGTCAACGTCCAGACCCGGCGCTGGCGTTCACCGTCGCTGTAGACGAAGCGCTCGTCGAGGATCAGCCGCTCGCCCTCGCGGTGGCTGGCAATGCACACGTGAAAACGCTTTGCCACCTCGCCGGAACGCTTCTGGAACATGCCCCAGGCCTGCACCGGCCGCGAGAAAAAGGCCGCCAGATCAAGCTTTGGTTGCTGGCTGGCGTAGTCCTCGACACTGACGTTGCCGCAGCTGCCCAGCAGCAGGCAGGTCAACAGCAGCACCATCTTGTTCTTCATAGTCAGGCTCCTGGGTCTGCGGCCTGGCCGAGCAGGCGCAGGCGTAGTTGAGGGTCGCGGGCGCGCGGGTCAAGCCAGATAGCGAAAAACGCCTTGCAGAAAACCGGGTCGCGCACCTCCCCCGTGAGCTTTCCATCCACGTAGAAACGGCAACCTGCACGGGGCAGGTACAAGCCGACGATGCGCATGCCGGGGTGCACATCCGGGAACGCCGCTTGCAGTGCCCTGGCCCCGTTGGCAAGTTGCGTTGGCGTCACGCTGCCGTCGTTCAGGCGGCGCATCTCTTTGACGCTGGCCTGTACAAGGTTGTCCCGTGACAATGCGCGGTGGTACAGCAACTCCAGGGCAAATGGCCGCCCCCAGTCCTGCCCATGACCGTCAGTCCACAGCCGCGCGGTGTAAACCCGAAAGCCGAACCAGGTGAAGTCGCCACGGCCCAGCACCTGGGCCGAAGGCAGCGCAGCGCGCCAGTCGCCTGCGAGCAGCGGTGCGGCAGCCAACAGCGCAAACAGGCCGGCCCAGCGGAGCATGCGCGGCATGGGATCCACCCTTCATTGAGAATACTTGTACAAGAATAGACGTTTGTAGAGTTATTCTCGGGCAACTGCACATTATCAAGCAGCGAGGGCGCGCCCGCTCCCACAGGGGTACGCGGAGCGCCCAGCATTAGTTCTCTGCGCGACAGCGCAGCCCAATGGGCTCGGCAATCTCCTACAAGGCTGCTGCGGCCACTGCATAAGCGGGTTTATCCCCTGCCCGCTCAAACCCAGGCAGGGTCTGAAAAGTGTTGGTCGATGGTGGCCAGGCCCAAATCTGACCCTGCGACCTTGGCGCTGCGCCCGTCAGATCAAGCCTTCGGCCTCAAGGGTCTTGTGCACCGCCGGACGGCTGGCGACGCGTTTCTGAAACGCTGCCACCGCTGGCCCCACCAAGACCCGGTTGCACGCAAGCTGCCCGCCGTCGCTGATCCAACAGCGGCGAACAGCTGGAACTCCGCAACGGTGAAAGGGTCGACCTGTACATCCAGGCTGGCAAATGACGGGAACAACCCATGGTCTCCTTCGACTTGCAACGGATGCTGTTGGGCGAACTTCCTCTGACCTTCCTCCTCGAAGTTGCCTGTCGTGTTCTTGCCGCCTTCCTCGCGGTTTTTCTCTTTTTGAAATCCAGCGGCCGTCGGGGCATCAAGCAACTGTCGCGCTTTGAACTCGTGGTCATTCTGACGCTGGGTTCTGCTGCAGGGGATGTAACCTTTTACGAAGATGTGCCGCTGTTGCCGGTGGCGTTGGTGTT
>NZ_JABMCW010000370.1:0-5000 GCF_013179705.1 Pseudomonas sp. CM25
GCGCGTCGGACGAGGTGCTGTTCCTGGAGTTCAGCTCCAAGGCCGTGCGTGGGCTGAAGCTCGGCGCCATTCGCGCACTACGGCGGATCGCGGCCGAGCGCAAATTCGCATTCTGCATTGCCCACCGTTTCAAGCCGATCTATGTGGCTCTGCTGGGTACGGGCCTGCCGGTAATCGGGGTGCACCATGCCTTTGGCGATTATCAGCGCAAAGGCCGCCGGTTGTTCGCCAACCTGTTCAGCAAGCGCCTGAGCCTGCTGGGTGTGTCCGACGCGGTGCGTGACGACATGCGTCGCTGCCTGCCGCAGTGGCCGGGCGAACGTATCCAGACTTTGTACAACCGCATCGACATCGACGCCTTGCAGGCGGCCCTGGTGCCACGTGCCGAGGCACGCCAGGCCTTGGGCCTGGATGCGCAGGCGTGGATCGTCGGCAACGTCGGGCGGCTGCATCCGGACAAGGACCAGGCCACCCTGCTGAGGGGGTTTGCCCAGGCGCTGCCGGGGCTACCGGTCGGCGCCCGGCTGGCTATCCTCGGCAAAGGCCGCCTGGAGCCCACACTCAAGGCCCTGGCTGCGGAGCTGGGTATCTGCGCACAAGTGGACTTCCTGGGCCAGGTGCCGGATGCGCGCCGCTACTTCCAGGCGTTCGACGTGTTCGCCCTCAGTTCTGACCATGAGCCGTTCGGCATGGTCCTGCTCGAAGCCATGGTCGCCGGCGTGCCGGTGCTGGCCACGGCCTGTGGCGGGGCGCGCGAAGTGGTCGAGGGGGTCGGCATGCTGTTCCCGCTGGGCGATGCAACGCAGCTGGCCCAAGGCCTGAAGCACATGGCCATGCTCGACGCCGGGCAGCGCGAGGCCTGCGCCGAGCACATGGTGCAACGCCTGCGACAGCGGTTCTCCGACCAGGCAGTGCGCGAGGCCTTCTGGCAGTTGCCGCAGGTGCGTGCGCTGGTGGGGCAGGCCTGATGCTCAATCGTATCCAGGCCTTCCGCGAGCGCGGTTGGCAAGCTATCGATGCTGCGACCTATGCCGAGGCGTGGGCGCGCTTTGGCGGCAGTGTCGCCACCCATCCGCTGGTGGTCGAGCAATTGGCCGAGCTGGCGCAGATCCCGGTGCGGTACCTGGGCTGGCATCAGGCCGGCGAGCTCAGGGCCGCTATCCCCACTTGGGGACGACACCTGGCGCTGTCCAAGGACGTGCTCAAGCGTGCTGGCAAGAAAGCCCTGTTCGACCTGGGCAATGCCGAAATCATTCTGCCTGCAGCGGCCGATGCCACTGCCCCGTTGCGCCATGCCGCGCGCTATCTGTCCGAGCTGAACCAGGGCCGTTTCAGCGGGCTCAAGGCGCAGGCGGAGCAGCTGGCCATGGCTCGGGCCCCTGAAGACCTGTCGAAGAAGTTTCGCTACAACCAGCGTCGCGAATTGCGCCTGCTGGAAGAGGCGGGCGGCGTGGTACGCCCGATCGGTGACTTCAGCGCTGGGGAAATTGCCAGCATGTACTGCGACCTGTTCCAGCGCCGCTGGGGCTTCCCGGCCACCGGTGCCGAACGCATGGCCGAGGTGCTGGAGCGTCTGCGCGCGTTGCTGATCGGCTCGGTACTGTTGCTGGACGGCAAACCGATTGCCATCCAGTTGGTCTATCGGGTCGAGGCGCCGGAGTGGGTCAGCGTCGAGTACATCAATGGCGGGGTCGACCCGGAAACCAAGGCCTTCAGCCCGGGCAGCGTGCTGAGCTTCCTCAATACCCAGGCCGCCTGGGAAGACGCCCGTGCCCGCAACAAGCCGCTGCGCTTCTCGTTCGGCCGTGCCGACCGCGAGTACAAGGATCGCTGGTGCAACCCCGTGCCGGTGTACCAGGCGTGAGCCGCAAGCAGCAATTGCTCAAGCGCCATCGGCGCAACAAGCGCCTGGGCCTGCTGGCAGGCGTGGTTGCGCTGGTCGGCTTGGCAGTAGTGAGTTGGTGGTGGTTGCCGCTGCTGCTGTTGCCGCTGCTCTGGGCCGGCCATGAGGCGTGGTTTGCCGATCACCTGTTCTACGCGCCAGGCGAGGACTATGCCTACGACTTCGGCGAGTACACGCAGCAAGCCCGCGCCAGTCTGGAGAGGGGGCTGCTCAAGGCCGAATGCGCGCTGCAAGGCGAAGAAACCCTGATCCTTGAACTGCGTCTGAAAAGTAGCTGGGTGGGGCGCTTCCTCGACCCGGCGGTCGAACTGCTGGCTGGCGAGCAGGCTGACCGACAAACCTTCGAGCGTGGCGTCGATGGCGTGCGCTTCCTCAACCTGACCGGCCTGGCTGCGCCCCTGCAGGCTGGCACGTTGCGCCTGCGCGGCCGGCATTGCCGGCTGCAAGGCCAGCCACGCCTGTGGATAACCCCGCCGGTCGAGTTGCAGCGACGTCGGGTGATGGTGATTGCGCCACATGCCGATGACGCCGAGCTGGCCGCATACGGCCTTTACAGCCAGGCCGACGAAACCTGGGTGGTCACCCTGACCGCTGGTGAAATCGAGGCCGAGCACTATCAGCAAATGGGCCTGGACAAGGCCGATGCCGCGCGCCTGAAGGGGCGCCTGCGCGCGTGGGACAGCATCGCCGTGCCGCGCTGGGCCGGGGTGCCGGAGTCGCGCTGCGTGCAGTTGGGTTATTTCTGCCTGCAGCTGCCCGCCATGCAGGCTGCGCCGGAACAGCCAGCCGCCTCCCGCGAGGCCGAGCTGGCCGATATCCGCGTATTCCGCCAGTTCAACCCGTTTCCCCTGCCGGCCGACCGGGATGGCGCGCCGACCTGGAACAACCTGCTGGCTGACCTGCGGGCGTTGCTCGACATGGCAAAACCTGAAGTGCTGGTGATGCCGCACCCGCAGCTCGACCCGCACCCTGACCATATCTGCGCCCAGGCGGCCGTGCTGGAAGCCCTGCAGGGACTGGCCTGGCAGCCAGAAACTTTACTGTGCTACGCCAACCACCTGCACGACAACGACCGCTGGCCAATGGGCGACAGTGGCGATGGTGTGGCCTTGCCTCCGCAACTGAGCACCGGGCAGGCCTGGGCGCCTTGCAGCCTGGTGCTGGGCCTGGCTACCCAGCGCGACAAGGCCATGGCCCTGGGCATGATGCACGACCTGCAGCCACCTGCACCCTTCAAGCGCCGACTGCGCCGCTTGCTGCAGCGCTGGCTGGCAGGGCGCAAGCCGTCGCCGTACGGGGAGAACGAGTTCTTCCGCAAGGCTGTGCGCCGGCACGAACTGTTCTGGCGGCGTGAGCTGTAGGCGCGCCCCATGGTTGACCGCGATGGCGCAGAGCGCCCAAGGAATGCAATGAAAGTCCTGTTTCTGGTGCAGAAAGAACAGCGGGCGATCCTCGACCGTCTGTACGATGGCGTCGCGGCCAACTGCGAGTGTGACCTGCGCTGGCTGACCAGCGAAGACCAGCGCAACCTGCGCCGCTATTTCAAGCGTGAAGTGCAGGTCGAACGCTATGACCGCATCGTCTTCTTCCTGCGCTTCAAACAGGAAATTCGCCAGGTGGCGTTCATTCGCACCGTGCCGAACCTGGTCATCCTCGAACACGATGCCTATCAGAACTACATTCCGTGCAAGTACACCGGCAAGTTCAGCGCCCATTACCGTCAACTGCCGTGGGCACGGGTAATCAGCTCTGGCTACATGGTCAGCGAGCGCCTTCGCCAGGAAGGTTTCGATGCGGTGTTCGTGCCCAAGGGTTACGACGAGCAGTTGCTGACAGATCAGGGGCGTGAGCGCGACATCGAGCTGGCGTTTGTCGGTAGCACCAACAGTGTTGCGTACAGCGGCCGCAAGGCGCTGCTGGATGAGCTGGGGCAGGTCGAAAACCTGGTGGTCACCCGCACCAAGTCGGGTGAGGACTATTGCAACACGCTCAACCGTATCCGCTTTTTCGTCAGTGCCGATGTCGGCATGGGCGAGTACATGATCAAGAACTTCGAAGCCATGGCCTGTGGCTGTGTTTTGCTGGCATACGATCAGGGCGAGGAGGAGAACCGCGCGCTGGGCCTGCAGGACATGCACAACGTGGTGTTCTATGACACCATCCCGACGCTCCAGGAAAAGCTCCGCCGCTTGCGTTCGGACCCTGAACTGTCCCGGCAAATTGCAGAAAATGGCCGCCATCTGGCGGTTTCCCGTTTCAGTTTCGGCGCAGTTGGACGTAGCATCGTCGACCACATGCGCCCGGCACTCAGGCCCCACCCACCCTTGACCGGGTGGCAGCGGTTGCGCCTGAAGCTGGGCATCTAAACAAGAGCTTTCGCGCCTGGGAGTGGGTGTTGAAAGCCGATAGTCGCAATGCGGAGGGAGTCCGGTGCGCTTTTCAAATGAGAGTGACGTCACGCTCGTCGTGACCAGTTGTGGGCGGTTCGACCTGCTCAAAGACACCCTTGAGAGTTTCGATCGCTGCAACACCGCGCCCATTCGCGAGGTGTTCATCACCGAGGATTCCGGTGATGATGCCGTGCATGACGCTGTGCCGGAGCATTGGAAGCCTCACTGCAAGGTGTTCGTCAACCGGCCTCAGCTTGGCCAGTTGCCGTCTATCGACCTGGCCTACAGCCAGGTGAAGACGCCGTACATCTTCCACTGCGAGGACGACTGGCACTTCTATCGCCAGGGCTTCGTCGAAGACTCCCAGGCGATCCTGCAGGTCAGCCCCAACCTGTTGCAGGTGTGGCTGCGCAGCCATGCCCACGACCTGGCCATCCACAGCCCGTACATCCACCTGGGCGATCGCCAGGTGATCGCTGGCGTGCCTTGCTACCCGTTGCTGTCCGAAAAAGCCGAGTGGCAGGCGTTTTCGCTCAACCCGGGCCTGCGTCGCTTGAGCGATTACCAGCGCTGCGCGCCATTTGCCGCCTATGCTGGAGAGAAGGCGCTTTCCCGGCGCTACGCTGAGTTAAATCTGACAGCGGTCACTTTGGAGGGTGATGCAGTCTTACACACCGGATTTGGTAATCACGTGACCTTGCCCATCG
>NZ_JABMCW010000371.1:0-4979 GCF_013179705.1 Pseudomonas sp. CM25
GCCGCTGGCACTGCCCGGTACTGCCCGCGCAATCGGCCTCATGCAGCGCAGTGGCTGCCTGCAGTCACCGGCGGCGGTCGCGCTGATGGCTTGTATCCGCCAGGTGATCACCGAGCAGGCATGAGCCCGGCAAGTGCTTTACAGCAGGCTCAGCGGGTAGCTGACGATCAGCCGGTTCTCGTCGAAACTGTTGGTGCTGCCCCAGTCCCGGCGCTGGCTTGAGTTGCGCCACTTGAGGTTAAGGGCCTTGAACGGCCCGGACTGGATCACATAGGCCAGTTCGCTTTCGCGGCCCCACTCGGTGCCGTCCTGGGTGCTGGCGTTGTGCACGTTGTCACCGTGGATATAGCGGTTCATCAGGGTCAGGCCGGGTATGCCGAGCACCACGAAGTTGAAGTCGTGGCGCACCTGCCAGGAGCGTTCCCGGGCGCTTTCGTAGCTTGAACCGAAGGCGTCGTTGGCCAGCGTGCCGCCGCTGGCGCCGTTGACCCGGAACCATTCATCATCGCCCATGACCTTCTGCAAGCCGACGTAGAACGTGTTGCCACCCAGCTTCGCCGAGAACAGGCCCGAAGCGGTGCGGTTGTCCAGTTCACCTGCTTTGGCGCCGCCGTCGTCCTTGCCCCAGAAGTAGCCCAGGTTGGCGCCCAGTACCCAGTTGCCCAGCGGCTGTTGATGCTGCACCTGGAAGTAGCGTTGCTGGTAGATGTCTTCCAGCTGGGCGTACCAGGCGCCGACCAAGGTGCGCTCCTGGTTGAAACGGTATTCGCCACCGGCGAAATTGAAACGGTCCGAGGTGTACGCGGTGCGGGTGAACAGGCTCATGTCCTGCATGCTGGCGTCGTTGCGCGTGCTGTTCTGGCGGAACTGGCCGCCATACAGGGTCAGGCCGGCCAGCTCGTTGGAGGTGACCTGGGCGCCCTGCAAGGTTTGTGGCAGCGAGCGGCCGTCATCGGCGCGCAGGATGGGCAGGGTAGGCGACCATTCACCGACCTTCAGTTCGGTCTTGGAGACCCGCATCTTGCCCGCCAGCGCCGTGCGGCCAAAGTCGTCCGCCGGGCGCCCGTCGTCGTGAACAGGTAGCAATTGCGTGCCGGCGGTGCCCTTGCCGCCATCGAGTTTGATGCTGTAGAGCCCCAGCACGTCGACGCCGAAACCGACCACGCCGGGGGTGAACCCGGACTTGAAGTCGAGGATGAAACTTTGCGTCCATTCCTCGGCTTTGCCTTGGCTCGCCGTGCCCGTGTAGTCGCGGTTCATGTAGAAGTTACGCAGTGTCAGGGTGGCCTTGGCGTCGTCGACGAAGCCTTCGGCTGCGGCTTGCAGTGGCAGGCTGGCTGCCAGTGCGAATGCGGGGACGAGCGGGTACAGGGTACGGCATTTCATTGTTTTTATTCTCCAGTGATAGGCAAAGCGCTGCCCGCCAGCGGCGCATCGGCGCTGGGCAGGTTGAATCAGGGAGCGGTGTGGCGGCGCGGGGAGCGCCGCCAAAGGATCAAGCGGGCTGCGTCAGTCAGCTGGACGCTTTGCCGGCGACCGAGTAGCGAACCTGCTGGTTGCGGGTCTTCATGAAGTCTTCGATGCTCTGCCCGCGCATGGCGGCGTAGATGTCCAGGTTGGACACACCCAGCACCGCGCCCAGCTTCTCCAGCACGAAGAAGATCACCCCGTAGTGGATCAGCCCGCGCCAGTCGCGGCGGCGCAGCAGGTCGCTTTCCTCCTCGCTCAGGCCTGCCTCGCGGTACAGCGCTTCGGGCTCGCTCAGGAAGCGCTGGCGCCACTGCGGCTCGATCATGCGGTGCAGGAACTTGTTCAGGCGGTAGCCTTTGGCACTGCGCTCAAGGGTGTAGGGGTAGGTGCCTTCGAGCTGCTGC
This sequence comes from Pseudomonas sp. CM25, assembly GCF_013179705.1. NCBI lineage: Bacteria > Pseudomonadati > Pseudomonadota > Gammaproteobacteria > Pseudomonadales > Pseudomonadaceae > Pseudomonas > Pseudomonas sp. CM25. The sequence continues at coordinate 1,875 of NZ_JABMCW010000371.1, forward strand.
GCCCCCGCCAGCTGATGCTGCATGTGCTGACGGTGACGTTCGTTGACCGGTGCCGGCAGTGGCTGGTCGCGGTTTTCCAGCAGCAGGGTGGCGATGCCGGTCATCGACGGCAGGTAGTAGCTCTGGTGCTTGCGCTCGACATTGGCAGACAACGCGCCACGCATGATCAGCCAGGTGATCACCTCGGCGCCTTCCATGCCGCCGAGCGTGGCGTACTCGGCCAGCGTCATCTCGGTAAGGCGCTGCGGGTCGTTGACCAGCAGGTCGAGGAACTGCGCGTCCCACTCAGGGTTGTTGAAACCGCAACGCTCGCCATGCACCTGGTGTGATACCCCGCCGGTGGCGACGATCGCCACCTTGAGGTCTTCGGGGTAGCTTTCGATGGCACGGCGCAACGCCTGGCCCAGCTTGTAGCAGCGCCGCGCCGTGGGGATCGGCAGCTGCAGTACACCGACCTGCAGCGGCACGATCTGTACAGGCCAGCTTTCATCGCAAGGCAGCAGTGCCGACATGGGCGAGAAGAAGCCGTGGTCCAACGGCTTGTCGCGAAAGAAGCTCATGTCGAACTCATCGGCCATCAGGCTCTGGCCGATGTGCCGCGACAGCGCGGCATGGCCGCCTACTGGCGGCAGGTCCCGTGGGTTGCCGCCTTCATCGGCCACGCCGTATTGCTCGTCCACGCCCAGGGTGAAGGCACTGTAATGGTCAAAGAAGAACGAGGTGACGTGGTCGTTGAAGATGTAGAACAGCACGTCCGGCTGGCGCTGCTGCAGCCAGGTGCGGATCGGCTCGAAGCTTTCGAAGATCGGCGCCCAGGCGGCTTCTTCCTGTTTGTCGTGGTCGACGGCGAAGCCGATGGTCGGGGTGTGGGAGACGGCCAGGCCACCAATGATACGAGCCATGCGAAAGTCCTCTGTTACAGGTTACGGCGCGGTTACTGCGGGGGTCGTGCGCAGCCGGGCGTGGCCGTTGGCCAGGATCGCCAGGGCAGCGGCGAATGCCGGCAGGCCGAGGAGGGTGAACAGCAGTGGCAGGCCCAGCCCCAGGCTGAGCACGGCACCACCGATGAGGGAGCCGAAAATGGCCCCGAAGCGCCCGATACCGAGCATCCAGCTTACGCCGGTGGCGCGGAATTCGGTTGGGTAGTAGCCAGGGGCGAAGGCGTTCAGGCCGGTTTGCGCGCCGCTCATGCAGAAGCCGGCAGCCGCCACGCCGACCACCAGCAGGCTCGACTCCAGGCTCAGGGCGCCCAGCGAGACGATGCACAGGCCGCCCAGGGCATAGGCGATGGCGATGACCCGGTTGGGGTTGCGCCGGTCCATGATCCAGCCGACCACGATTGCGCCCACTGCGCCGCCGATCTGGAACAGGCCGGTGATGGTGGCGGCGCGCTCGATGGACAGCCCGCCATCGCGCAGCAGGGTCGGCAACCAGCCCATGGTCAGGTAGATCACCAGCAGGCCCATGAAATAGGTCAGCCACAGGGCCAGGGTGCCAAACCGGTAGCGCTCGCTGAACAGCTGCCGGGCCGGTGCCTTGTGCTGTGTGGTCGGCTCACTGACGGTAAAACGGGTGCCGGCAGCGAAGCGGCCGCCAAGCTTGGCCAAGGCTGACGCAATCTGGCTGGCCGGCGCCTGGCGTGCGGCAAGGAAACGAGCGGACTCTGGCAGCAGCCACCACAGCAAGGGCAGCAAGGCCAGTGGCAGCAGGCCGCCGGCCAGCAGTACCGATTTCCAGCCGTGATGAGGGATCAACCAGGCGGACAGAAAGCCGCCCAGCCCCGAGCCCATGTTGAAACCGGTAAACATGATGGTGATCATCAGCGAGCGGTTGCGTGTGGGCAGGTATTCGGCGAGCAGGGTGGTGCAGTTGGGCATGGCCGCACCCAGGGCGATGCCGGTCAGCAGCCGTAACACGGCCAGCTCATAGGGGTTGCGGGCAAAGGCGCAGGCCAGGCTCAGCAGGCTGAAACCGCTTACCGCGATCAGCAGCACTTTCTTGCGGCCCAACCGGTCGGCATACGGGCCGGCGGTCAGTGCGCCGATGGCCAGGCCGACCATGCCGGCACTCATCACCGGGCCGAAGGCGGTGCGCGACAGCCCCCAGTCCTGCATGAGCGAAGGTGCGATAAAACCCATGACGGCGACATCGAAGCCGTCGAACAGCACGATCAGGAAACACAGCGACAGGATCAGCCACTGGTAGGCAGCGATGGGGCGGTTATCGATCCAGTCTTTGACATCGACAGGGGCATCGACAGGAGTCTTGAGCATGGGTGGTCACCTTTGTTCTTGTATTGGTATGAGTTCCGTCTGGTTCCGGTAAGGCTTCGAAAGCGTTACGGCCCAGCAGAAATCACCCCGCCGGACTTCGGCGTGACGGCGACTGTAAACCCGTGATTCAAGCAGCGCATGCGGGATTATCTTAAGGGGGTATCCAATTTTTTTATGGCAGGGGGAGGGAGCTTTTCGGTACCGGCGACGACGCTGGGTGCGCGACGGTAGATTACGCGTAAGGCCAAGGCGCACAGCATAGGGGGCTGGCGCTGCGACATAATGGATTGGGTCCATCCTCTTCTATCCGATCGGTATCTTGATCTGCACAATCGCTTCCTTCGTTAGAGCTCCGTATCGCCTGACACGTATAGGTCCGGCGCCATCGTGGTAGATCTCAATCCAATGAGTGGGTGCAGAGAGTATGCTTTCTGAGTTTGTGCTTGTGTCGCCGTCCATCACTGCTTATGCCCTCTGTTGTGTGTTCATGGCTGCGATTGCACGAGGCTTCTCTGGCTTTGGCTTCACGTTGTTGGCCATCACGTCTCTATCGTTCGTACTGCCGTTGTCGACTGTCGTGCCGGCGATGTTCGTTCTGGAGATTGCAGCTGGCTTGAAGCTGATTCCATCGATATGGGGTCAGGTGCATTGGGGCTCCATCCGCGTTCTAGTCATCACCTCGATCATTACGACACCTCTTGGGGCGTATCTCCTGGTGAAAATTCCTGGAGAGTACGTAAAGGTCGTGCTCGCGGTTCTCATAATCGCCTGTTGCTTGACCTTGATTACAGGATTCAAGCTCCAGAAGATGCCGTCGTTCATGCAGACCGCT
>NZ_JABMCW010000372.1:0-4930 GCF_013179705.1 Pseudomonas sp. CM25
CAATGCCGATGGTGCCGCCAGTACCGTCGCGCTGGTCGCCATAGGCCCAGTTTTCGCGGCCGTCCTGGTAGATCTGGACATCGCCATCGATGTGGTTCAGGTGCTCGGCGGCGGCGTAGTTGTCCTGGCCGGTCTGGGTCACCGTGCTGCGGTTGTTGCTGCCGCCGAAAGTCTGCTCGATGAAGGCTTCGTTGCGCTGGCCGGACTGCGAGGTGGTGGCCTTGCTGCCTTCTTGAGTGTCCTGCCACACGGTCGAGACGTTTCCGGTGCCTTGCTGGGTTTGCAGGGCCTCGTTGTTGTTGCCCAGCGACTGGCTGGCGAAGGCATCGTTGGTGGTGCCACCGGCCTGCTGGGTGATCTGGCTGCCGTTCTCGAACAGTTGCTCGGCGTAGCCGGCGTTGAGCGAGCCGGTGGCGCTTTGCTTGATGTCGCTGGTGCTCTCGGTCTGCACCGCCAGGTGGTTGTGGCCCTTGCCGGTCTGGTTCTGGGTGGCCGAGGCGAAGGATGCGGCAGTCTGGCTGACTTCGGCGATGTTTTCCTTGCCGTCCTGGGTCTGGGACGAGGTGCTGTCAGCAGCCATGGCCTGACCTGCGAGGGCCAGGACGATAGCGGCACTTAAGGGAGCGAGCTTGTACATGGTGGTGCCTCCAGGTCTATCGGTATTGGGTGATCTGAACATGCTGGCCATTGCCTGCCTGGGTCACGGAGCTGTTGAGGCCCGTGCCGGACTGCACGATGCTGGCGCTGTTGTCGTTGCCGATCTGTTCGATGGCTGCGCTATTGCTGCTGCCGCTCTGGCGGATCGACGCGCTGTTGCCATTGCCCTGCTGGATGATGCTGGCCATCAGGTCACTGCCTTCTTGCAGGATGTACGCCTCCTGCGCGCCACCGGTCTGGACGATGCGGCCCAGCAGGGCCTGGCCGTTCTGGTCGAGGGCGGCGCGGTTGCCCGACCCTTGCTGCTCGATCACCGCCGCCTGACCGGCGCCGACCGGGAGCAGGCGGATGATCACTGGGTCACCCAGGTCATTGCCGGGTGCGAGGTCGGCATTGTCCATCAGGTCTTCGGCCCAACTGGCCTGGCCCGCCAGGGCCAGGCTGAGCAGCAGTGGATACAGGCGTTTCATGGCGTTACTCCGGCCGTTACTGCACAACCACGTTGACGGTGCGCGTGGTACCCGGGCTGGTGGTGATGGTCGCCGTCGGCGCGGCGGTCGGGATCAAGGTGGTGCTGTTGCTCACTGCCAGGCGCCAGCGGCCGGTCACCGGTACGGTGGCGGTGCCCAAGGTCTGCACGCCTGTGGTGGTGGTGACGCGCACCGTCACGACGTTGCCGGTGGTCACCGACGAGGTACCGCTGATGTCCCAGTTGAAGCGGTTGTTGGAGCGCGCCGTGACCGTGGCGGCCGTGACTGTGAAGGTCTCGGCAGCCGGGCGTGGCGACACGTTGACGGTGACGGTGCCCGCGTTGGATAGCGCCCCCAGCGAGTCACGCGCCTGGTAGGTGAAGGTGGTCGTGAAGGCTGCGGTTACCGTAGCCGGTGGCGTGTAGGTCACGGTGGTGCCGTCGGTGCTCACCGTACCCCGGCCGGCAGCCGGCTGGGTAACGGCGGCCACGGCCAGCGGCAGGTTGCCTTCCGGGTCGGTGTCATTGGCCAGTACGTTGATGGTCAACGGCACGCCCAGGGTGGCGACGGTTTCCGGGACGGCAGTGGGTGCCTGGTTAGGCGCGACGTTGACGGTGACCGTGGCCGGTTCCGACTTCAGGCCCTTGGCGTCTGTTGCCCGGTAGCTGAAGCTGGCCACCAGCGGTTGCGTGGCGCCGACTGGCGGGGTGTAGGTGACCGAGGTGGTACCGTTCAGCACCACGCCGCCCAGGCCGGTACCGGGTTGGGTGAGGTCGCTGATGGTCAGCGGCACGTTGCCGTCCGGGTCGCTGTCGTTCAGCAGCAGGTTGAGGGTGATCGGGATACCGACACTGGTGCTGCCGACATCGGCCTGGGCCAGCGGTGGCTGGTTGGCCGCCTCGACCGGGGCGTTGCCGACCACGATCACCGGCTCGACATCGCTGCCGCCATGGGCAGACTTGACGGTGACGGTGGCTGGCGGCTGCAACACATCGTTGACGGTCAGGCTTTGCAGCGTGCCCGATTTCGACATGCGGCCATAGCCTTGGGCAAGCAGGTCGGGGATCGCCACCTCGTCGCTGGATGCGGCTTCGATCAGCAGGCGTTTATTGGCCCAGTCATAACGCGCGGTGCTGACCTGGACCACGTCGGTCAGCTTGCTCGACAACGCGGTAGGCTGGGTGCCGCCGGCCGCGTTGCTGGCGGTGACCACCACCACTGCAGGCTGCACGGCCTGGCTGAACTGCTGGCTGAAGAACAAGCCGTTGTTGTCCGCAGTCAGGGTGAACTGGCACGGCGACGGCGGTGTGCCGATCAGTGCCAGGCCATTGCGCATGCACAGGCTGGCCTCTTTAGGGGCCTTGGCGAACACCTCTACCCGGGTGCCGCTGCCGTTACGCGAGTAGGTGGCGCGCTCCAGGGTGACGGGGGTCGGCGCGCGCTCGTCGAGGACCTTGCCGGACACGGTGAAGGTATTGGTCTGGATGGATCCTGCAGGGCCTTCTATGCGGACGAAGTTGGTATTGAAGGGGCTTCCGGTTACCGCTTCGGTGATGTTCGGGTCGCCGACGAATGTTTCCGAGCTCCCCGTGTCGGGGTTGACCTCCACATAGGGCCCACCGACGCCCCGCAGCCATGGGCCAAGTGCGCCATTCAGTGGGCCGCTGAAGTTGCCTGGCGCGCCAATGCCGATGTCACGGGTAATGTTGATTGCCCTTCGGCCAGGTGTCGTGACGTTGACGGTTTCGACGCCATAGGGGTGGGTGATGGTGTAAACACCGGCCCGTGGTACCGAGGCACGGATACGGATGCGGGCAAAGCTCTGCTGGTCGCCATCGACAGGGTTTTCGGCGGCGAACGCCGCTTCCAGGCCCGCCACGTATACCTCGAGCTCATAACCGCTATTGCCGACCTGAGGGATCTCGGTTTCGGCCAGGAACCAGAACATCTCCGGCGGCCAGTTGTCGGGGAACACCAGCGGCAAGGCGTCGTCGTAGATACCCGGTTCCGGTAGCAGGGTGCACATGTACGAAGGTGCGGCCGGGGTCCCCGGCACCCGGGTACTGGTCGCCCGGGACTGGCACAGCTCCAGGGACTGGTCGAGGCCGTCCTTGTACCACATCGGGTAACCACCGGTGGCGAAGGTGTATGGCCCCGGGTCGACATCAGACAGCGCGGCAAACGCGGCGCTGGTAACGGTGAGGGAGAAACCGGCGGCCAACAGCGCACGGCGCGACCAAGTGTTCATGCTGCCTCCTTGAAGGCTGAGCCTTTGTCTGTTCATGGCACCAGCACCACGTCTTCGGTATCGCTACCGCCATTGGCGCTGGTGACCTGCACCTTGGCCGGCGGGATCGGCGACAGCGACATGCTTAGTGTCTTGACGGCGCCGTTGCCGCTCAGGGCGCCGATCAACGTACCGTTGCCGGTATGCGCGGTGAGCACAGGCGGGGAGGTCTCGTCGCTGGTGCTGGCCACCAGGGTCAGTTCGCCGGTAGACAAGCGGTACTGCGCCTGGGTGATGGTGACCAGGTCGGTCAGCGGCAGGTTGCTGGTGGTCAGGCTGCTGGTGGGGATTGCCACGCTGTTGTCGGCAGTCAGCGTGACGATGGTGCCGGCAGCCGGGTTGAGCGCCGACTGGGCGTACCAGGCCCCGGTGCCATTGGCTTCGGTCAGGTTCAGGTTGGGCGTCTGGCTGGTCAGCGTAACGCTGGCCGGTGGCGGTGGGGCCATCACGAAGATGTCCTGCTGGGCACGCAGGTCGCCGTTCTCGGTATGCCGCGAGTAGGTGCTGCGTTGCGGCATCAGCGGGGTCGGCAGGGCGACTGTCGAGAGTTTGCCGGAAATCGAGAACAGCTCGGTGCGCAGGTCGATGCCGCCCGGGCCCTCGATGCGCACATAGTTGGTATTGAAGGGGCTGCCAGTGACCTGTTCATCCAGGTTCGGGTCGCCGATGAAGCGCTCGCTGCCCTCGGTGTAGGGGCCGTTGACGCTGCGCAGGAACGGCCCGACATCACCCTTCAACGCGCCTGTGAAGTCGCCGGCGCCGGCAATGCCGATGTCGCGGGTCATGTTGATTGCCCGGCGCCCGGCGGCCGGTACATCGAAGACTTCGACGCCGTAGGGGTGGGTGACCACATAGGTGCCGGCGGTTGGCACGTCGACCCGGATGCGCACCCGGGCAAAGCTGACCTGGTCGCCCTCCACCGGCTCTTCGGCGGCGAACGCCGCTTCGATCGCCGTACCGTAGCTCAGGTCGATACCGCGGGCGGCGTCGACGATGGCGGCGTCGGCGGTAAACCAGAACGCTTCGTCAGGAAAGTTGCTGGGGAAGGCGATGGGTTGGGTATCGTCGAACACGCCCGGGGTGGGCAGCAGCGTGCACATGTACGACGGCGCGCCGGGGGCGCCGGCCACGCGTGAGCTGACCGCCTTGGTCAGGCACAGGTCGAGGGTTCGACCGTGGCTGTCCTGGTACCAGGCGGGGAAGCCGCCGTTGGCGGGCACGTAGGCGCCTGGATCGACTGCGTTCAAGGCAGCCTGCGCCGGGAGCTGGAGCATGCCGGCGAAAATCGCCACTGCCAGCGGGTGGGGTATCGGTCGGTGCATGAGTCAATTCCTCCTGCAAACGGGCCCATGGACTTGGGGCGTCTGGGAGGAGATCGGCAATAGCTGTGCCAACACTTGAAAAATGCGTTGCAGGCCTTGTGGGGCAAGGCGTCCGGTTTTTTTACAGGGCCATCTTCGAGGTTTTGGCAGTGGGTCCGGTTGCCCCAAGGTTGGGGATTGGGGGCAGGGGGGCC
>NZ_JABMCW010000373.1:0-4864 GCF_013179705.1 Pseudomonas sp. CM25
CCGCGAGCGGGTCGGGCAGGGCCTGCAGCGCATCAGTGAGCAGGCCACCCACGCCGCCGAAGTGATCCGCCGCCTGCGCGCGTTTCTGCGCAAAGGGCCGCGCCGGCTGCAGGCATTGGACATGGCCGAGGTGGCTGGCGAAGCAATGCGCCTTTGCGCCTGGGAAGCCGCGCGTGATCAGGTGGCCGTCGAGTTGCGCATGAGCGCGCAGTTGCCCTTGGTGTACGCCGACCGGGTGCTGCTGGAGCAGGTGCTGCTCAATCTGCTGCGCAACGCCATCGATGCCAACCGCGAGCAGCATGGCGAGCGGCCCTCACGTATCCTGCTCGGCGCCGTGCGCGAAGGCGACGGTGTGCGGGTCGAGGTGGCCGACCAGGGCCCGGGCGTGGCGCCTGGGCGGCTGGATGACATCTTCACGCCATTTACCACCAGCAAGGCCGACGGCCTGGGCTTGGGTTTGAGCATGAGCCGCAGCCTGATTGAAGGGTTTGGCGGCAGCCTGTGGGCGCGGGCCGGTGACAACGGCGGCCTGGTACTGTGCTGCCGGCTGGCGGTGAGCAGGGGATAAAGGGGGTAGTGGTGCAAGCGAAAGTGTATGTGGTCGATGACGACCAGGGGATGCGTGATTCGACCGTATGGTTGCTGCAGTCAGTGGGCCTGCAGGCCTTGCCGTTCGCCAGTGGGCAGGCGTTTCTCGACGCCTGTGTGGACGATGGGGCGGCCTGCGTGCTGCTGGATGTGCGCATGCCGGGGCTGGGCGGGCTGGCCGTACAGCAGGCCATGCGCGAGCGCGGCTTGGCGCTGCCGGTAATCTTTGTCAGCGGCCATGCCGATGTGCCGATCGTGGTGCGTGCGTTCAAGGCTGGCGCCTGCGACTTCATCGAGAAGCCCTACAGCGACCAGTTGTTGCTCGACAGCGTGCAGGCCGCACTGGAGTCCGCCGAGCGGGCGCGTAAGTGCGATCAGGCGCTGGCCGAGGTGCAAGCGCGCATCGACGGCCTGACGCCGCGTGAGCGTGATGTGTTCGTGCCGCTGGCCCAAGGCTTGAGCAACCGCGAGATTGCAGAGCGGTTGGGCGTCAGCGTGAAGACTGTGGACTTGTACCGGGGGCGGGTGATGAAGCGGTTGCAGGCCACCAGCCTGGCCGAGCTGGTGGGGATTGCGATTGCTTGCGGGGCGGTCGAGGCGTTGGGCCTGCGAACCGTGTAGGAGATCCCAAAAGAACTGATGCTGGGTGCACCGCGTACCTTGCGGGAGCGGGCGCGCCCGCGAAGAATCCAACGCGGTGCATGGCACCGGCTGCGCCGGTGTTCGCGGGCACGCCCGCTACCACAGGCCTCTCCAGGGCTGCGTAGGGCAAATATCATGAAATTTTGCATAGCTAGCTAATCAAGGCTTTGACATTCACTGCCTAGGCAGTAATATTTGTACACAATTACCCGAGCAGTCCCTGATGGCCCATTTCTCACCCGAAAACTTCCAGACCTGCGCCATCGGCATGTTGCTTGGCCGCGCGGCGATCCTCAAGGACCGCATCCTCGACTGGCACCTCGAATCAGAGGGCGTCACTGCCGCGCAGTTCAAGGTGCTGATCATCGTCACCCAGTATCAGGTGGACACTCCGGCCGAGCTGTGCCGCTACCTCGGCCTGGACAGCGGTTCGATGACCCGCATGCTCGACCGCCTCGAGCAGAAGGAGCTGATCGTGCGCAACCGCTGCGCCGATGACCGCCGCCAGGTGCGCCTGGCGCTCACCGCCGACGGCCAGCGCCTGGCCGACCGCCTGCCGGAAATCGGCGCTGCGGCCATGAACGAGCTGTGCGGTGTGCTGCAACCCGAGGAGCTGAAGACCCTGGAAGGCCTGCTGGCCAAGGTGCTGCTCGGCGCTGGCGACCCTTTGACGATCCGCCGCTTCGGCGACCGTTGAACCCTGTCACGAATTATTCAAGGTATTGTCATGGCCACTTCCGCAGACACTCAAAATCCCCCCGCCGCACCCGAGCCGTCGCGCAAACGCAAGGTCTGGCTGCTTGGCCTGCTGCTGCTGATCATCGTTGGCGGTGTCGGCGTCTGGGCCTGGTACAGCCTTGTTGGGCGCTGGCACCAGAGCACCGATGACGCCTACGTCAATGGCAACGTGGTGGAGATCACCCCGCTGGTCACCGGCACCGTCACCAGCATCGGCGCCGATGACGGTGACCTGGTCCATGCCGGCCAGGTGCTGTTGCAATTCGACCCGGCCGACAGCGAAGTGGCCTTGCAGTCCGCCGAAGCCAAGCTGGCCCGCAGCGTGCGCCAGGTGCGCGGGCTCTACAGCAATGTCGACTCGCTCAAGGCACAGCTGGAGACGCGCCAGGCAGAACTGCGCAAGGCACAGCAGGACTTCAATCGGCGCAAGGTGCTGGCCGACAGCGGTGCGATTGCCGCCGAAGAGCTGTCCCACGCTCGCGATGATCTGAGCGTGGCCCAGGCCGCCGTCAACAGTGCCCGCCAGCAACTGAGCACCAGCAGCGCGCTGGTCGACGACACGGTAGTGTCCTCGCACCCCGAGGTGATGGCGGCTGCCGCCGACCTGCGCCAGGCTTACCTCGACCACGCCCGCACCACCCTGGTAGCGCCGGTTACCGGCTACGTCGCCAAGCGCACCGTGCAGCTGGGCCAGCGCCTGCAGCCAGGCACTGCGACCATGGCGGTGATCCCGCTGGACCAGGTGTGGATCGACGCCAACTTCAAGGAAACCCAGCTGCGTGACATGCGCATCGGCCAGCCGGTCGAGATCAGCGCCGACCTGTACGGCAGCGAGGTCAAATACAGCGGCACGGTCGACAGCCTGGGGGCCGGCACCGGTAGCGCCTTTGCCTTGCTACCGGCGCAGAATGCCACCGGTAACTGGATCAAGATTGTCCAGCGCGTGCCGGTACGCATCCACCTCAGCCCCGACCAGCTCAAGGACCACCCGCTGCGTATCGGCTTGTCCACCGTGGTGGAAGTCGACCTGCACGACCAGAGCGGCCCGACCCTGGCCCAGCAGCCACCGCAGCAGGCCAGCTACACCACCCAGGTGTATGACCGTCAGCTGGTCGAAGCGGACAACCTGATCGCCCGGTTGATCCACGAAAACAGCGCAACCGGCAAGACGGCCCAACGATGAGCAACAATGCTGCGGCCCAGTTCACGCCACCGAGCCTGCTGCTGACCACCATCGGCCTGTCGCTGGCGACCTTCATGCAGGTGCTCGACACCACCATTGCCAACGTCGCCCTGCCGACCATTTCCGGCAACCTGGGGGTGAGTTACGAGCAGGGCACCTGGGTTATTACCTCGTTTGCTGTGAGCAACGCCATCGCCTTGCCCCTGACCGGATGGCTGAGCCGGCGGTTTGGTGAGGTGAAGCTGTTCATCTGGGCCACGCTTCTGTTCGTGGTGGCCTCGTTCCTGTGCGGCATCGCCCAGTCGATGCCTGAGCTGGTGGGCTTTCGTGTGTTGCAGGGGGTGGTTGCCGGGCCGTTGTACCCGATGACCCAGACGTTGCTCATTGCGGTGTACCCGCCCGCGAAACGGGGGATGGCCCTGGCGCTGCTGGCGATGGTCACGGTGGTGGCGCCGATTGCCGGGCCGATCCTGGGGGGCTGGATTACTGACAGTTACAGTTGGCCGTGGATCTTCTTCATCAACGTGCCGATCGGCCTGTTCGCTGCCGCTGTGGTGCGCCAGCAGATGCGCTCGCGGCCGGTGGTTACCAGTCGCCAGCCGATGGACTACATCGGGCTGCTGACGCTGATCATCGGCGTTGGCGCGCTGCAGGTGGTGCTGGACAAGGGTAACGACCTGGACTGGTTCGAGTCGTCGTTCATCATCATCGGCAGTGTGATTTCGGTGGTGTTCCTGGCGGTGTTCGTGATCTGGGAACTCACCGACCGGCACCCGGTGGTGAACCTGCGGCTGTTCGTGCACCGCAACTTCCGGGTGGGCACCATCGTGCTGGTGGGGGGCTATGCGGGGTTCTTCGGCATCAACCTGATCCTGCCGCAGTGGCTGCAGACGCAGATGGGCTATACGGCCACCTGGGCGGGTCTGGCGGTGGCGCCGATCGGCCTGCTGCCGGTGATCATGTCGCCGTTCGTGGGCAAGTATGCGCACCGGTTCGACCTGCGGGTGCTGGCGGGGCTGGCGTTTCTGGCGATCGGTGCCAGCTGCTACATGCGGGCGGGCTTTACCAGTGAGGTGGACTTCCAGCACGTGGCGTTGGTGCAGCTGTTCATGGGGATTGGTGTGGCGCTGTTCTTCATGCCGACGTTGAGCATATTGCTGTCTGACCTGCCGCCGCACCAGATTGCCGATGGCTCCGGGTTGGCAACTTTCCTGCGTACCCTGGGGGGGAGCTTTGCGGCGTCGTTGACGACCTGGATCTGGATCCGCCGGGCGGACCAGCACCATGCGTACCTGAGCGAGAACATCAGCCAGTTCGACCCGACTACGCGGCATACGCTTGAACAACTGGGTGGGGCAAGCCCGCAGAGTTATGCGCAGCTGGAGCAGATTCTCAACGGGCAGGCATACATGATGTCGACGGTGGATTACTTCACGTTGATGACTTGGGTGTTTGCGGGGTTGATATTGCTGGTGTGGTTTGCCAAGCCGCCATTTACGGCCAAGGCGGGGCCGGCTTCGGCGGGGCATTGATGGGTATGCTGCGGCTTTGAAGCTTGAAGCTTGAAGCTTGAAGCTTGAAGCTTGTGCGCCGGTTTTGATGCAGCGAACAGTCCATTTGCGATGGCGACGCTTACTCACCTTTTCGCCCTTACGGCGAGTCACTTTTTTTCTTGGAAAAAAGTAACCAAAAACCGCTCGCTCCCATCATCCG
>NZ_JABMCW010000374.1:0-4850 GCF_013179705.1 Pseudomonas sp. CM25
CGAACAGTCCCGCCACTGATCCATTAACTGTAACCCCTAGCAATAGTCCAATCAAAAACGCGAGGGACAGATTGGACGTTGACTGAACGAATACAACCATCAGCGCAGCAGTCGCAATGAGAAACACTGCTTGCACATGAGCAAGCTTGAATTTCGTGCAGAGTAGCCCGAGCAGAGCGGTGCCAAAGATGCCGCCTGCGCTCAAGAGCACTCCTCCGGTGATACCTTGTTCAGCAGACAGCCCGGCGGTCGTAAGCAGCTTTGGCGTCCAGCCCATAACGAAGTAGAAGCCAAAAAGTACGAAGAAGAACAGCGTCCACAGCTTAAGTGTGGCACTCCGATACCTGGGGCTAAGTAAGGCCGCGAATGCATTAACTCTCGCTACTTCTGCAGACTGCATCGGCGGAAGATCAACCAGCTGGTTCAGCCCCAGTTTTCTTCCGACACGGTTGATTCGCTGCAAGGTATTAGCCGGCCTTTTCGCGAGCAAGAAATCAATTGACTCCGGCAGGAAGCAGTAGACGACAGGCACCATCGCTAGTGTCGCAACCCCACCAGCAAGAAAGACCGAGCGCCATCCGAAGACCTTCAGCAAATAAATTGCAAGCATGCCTCCAAATACAGCGCCTAGCGCGTAGCCAGTTGATTGCAAACTAACAGCAAGGGTGCGCCACTTAGTGGATGCGAACTCGCTAGCCATGACGTTAGTGCTAGCTAGAATACCGCCAATCCCGAGTCCAGTGATACCGCGACAAACTCCCAATTGCATCGGCGTTTGACAATACGCGGCCATGACCATTCCTATCCCGGCTAGGATCAGGCAAATCAACACCAGCGGGCGGCGACCGATTCGATCTGCCCAGGGGGCAATGAAAAATGAGCCAATGGACATGCCAACGAGGCCTGCGCTCAATAGTGCGCCGAGGTTTGCTCCGTTTAAAGACCACTCTGCGGAAACGGCTGAAGCAGTAAAGGCCATCACTAGCACGTCGAAGCCATCGAGGGCATTGAGTACCATGCAGATGCCGATCACCATCCACTGGAAAGGTCGCATCGAACGAGTATTCAACTGTGTGCTGATATCATTGTTCATCACCGGCCCCCCGATGCTGAGCATGAGTGAAACTAGTCATATCGCATATCCTTTTTTGTTAAAATTTGTTGGACTGAGATTATTTAATCAAGCAACCGCAGGCAGCCCCACGAACCGTGTGATGCAGATTCACGGTTGGTCAGCATGCTCGGTCGAACTGCAGTGGTGTACGAAGACCGGTTGTCAGGTTGGTCGGAACATCGGGATCAGCTGCCCGCTCTCGCTAGGCACAAACGTAACTGTCACCGCCATGCCGATTTCTAGATTTTCGAACTTGTCAGTTACGATGTTAGTCAATACCTTGGGGCCCTCGTCCAGCTCGACATATGCGATGCAATAAGGAGGAGACGCTTTGGGCAGAATGCTGTACGAATAAATGGTGCCTTTCCCGGAAGCCTCAAACCACTCAGTTTCGGGTGAGCCAGAAAACGGGCTATGGTTGCGGGGATAAAAGAAGGCTTTGTTCGTTACCAAGCAACGCTTCAGCAGAAGTTTATGCTCCGCTGCAGCAGCCCAGAATTTTTCAGTTTCCGGCCAAGGTGTCGGAGCAGCTGGGATTCGAGTTTCCATGGTCACGCCTCACGTTCCAGAATGATCGTTGCGCTACCGTGCCGAGCGCCAAGTTGGCCGCCGGTTCCGTGAGCCAACGCTAGCCCGCAATTCGGTACCTGAACTGCAGGATGAGCTTCGCCCCGAAGTTGTCGGATAGCCTCAATCATTTTTGTCATGCCGCCACGATTACCAGGATGGTTGTTGCACAAACCGCCACCATCTGTGTTGGTTGGCAAGACACCGACGCCTGAAATCAGACCGCCATCAGCCACGAATTTTCCGCCTTCTCCTGGAGCGCAGAAACCGAGGTTCTCGAGTTGGATAAGTACGGTGATCGTGAAACTGTCATAGAGAGAGGCATACTGGATGTCCGTTCTCTGGACACCCGCTTGGGCAAACGCTTCTGCTCCCGATTTCACACCGCCAGATTGAAGGATGTCAAAGTAGCCGCCGTTAAGCTGTTTGATATGAAAACCGGAGCCAATCGGTGTAATCAACGGACGCTTAAGGTTGCGGGCTACATCTGGATGAGCGAGCACCAGTGCGCCGCCCCCGTCTGTAATCACGCAGCAGTCGAGTCTGTGAAGTGGAGTGGATACGATCGGGGAGTTCACGACATCCTCAACCGTCACAACCTTCGGCAACATTGCGAATGGGTTGTGCTGCGCATGGTGAGAGGCGGCAACTTTGATCCACGCGAGTTGCTCGGGCGTTGTACCGTGTTCGTACATGTGGCGCTGCGCGCACATTCCATACATGTTAGTAACAACAGCGCCATATGGAATTTCAAATTGCGACTCACCCGACGCCTGTACCTGATTCAGGTGGCTGTCGGCTGGTGTCAGCCTATCAGCCCGTGGACGGCCAGCCTGGGTAATGAGGGCGACACGACATTTACCCGCAGCGATGGCCGAGGCGGCATGTTCAACTAAGTTGATGTAAGCAGAGCCCCAAGTTTCAGTCGTATCAAAGTGACGGACATTCAGGCCTAGGTACTCAACCATCGACATCGGCCCCACACCGGGTGCATCCCACCCAGGAACGTCACCCGCGCAGAAGTAACCGTCGACATCCTCCAAGCGAAGGCCAGCATCAGCCAAAGCCCCTGCCGCTACCTCAGCATGCAGCTCAGCGAGGGACGTACCAACGGCATGTCGGGTGGGGTGCTCATAAGCACCAACGATATATGCTTTTCCTTTTACGCTCATGACCACCTCATCTACAGCACCGAGATCCGGCGCGGGCAGGGTTTGATCCCCAAATTTATTCTTGTGTGTCGGCGCATCGCTTGCGCTCAGGAGCGCAAGGGCAGAAGTCAGCGAGTTAAATCTTTCGGCCTTATGGCTGCGGGCTAACTATATTTTGACTTCGCAGCCGACTGGCGTTCTGGCGCGGATTCGCTAACCGTCCAGAAGCACAGATACCGGAGATTTTCCTGCAGAGCAGCGTGCAGCCTGCGCTGACTTACTGCTGAAGCAACGCTATCGCGGCGCCAAACGCGTAGCTCCATCGATGCGAATCACTTCCCCATTCAGGTAGGGATTTGAAGCGATGTGCCCCACTAGCTGAGCGAACTCCTCTGGGTGACCCAACCTTCGTGGGAATGGAATTGATGAGGCTAGCGACTGCAGCACCTCGTTGGAGGCTGTTTTGAGGAGCGGGGTTTCGAATATTCCCGGGGCGATGGCCATCGCTCTCACTCCGAATTGCGCAAACTCCCTTGCGAGTTGAATCGAGAGTGCAGCGAGCGCTCCTTTTGAAGCGGTGTAGGCAGCTTGGCCGACTTGACCTTCGTATGCGGCCACAGAGGTGGTGAATAGGATCAGGCCGCGCTCGCCCCCTTCGTCCGGGTCCGATCCGATCATGTCGGCTGCTGCTAGGCGGGTCATGTTGAAGCTGCCCACCAGGTTCAGGTTGATGATCTTCGTGAAATCCTCAAGCGGCATTGGGCCGTTCTTGCCCACAACGCGTTGCGGTAAACCACCACCAGCACAGTTCACAAGAATCTTCGCAATGCCGTGCGCTTTGCGTGCTTCGCTCAACGCGGATGCTGCGCTATCCGCGTCGGTGACATCACACCGAATTGCAATTCCATTCACTTCGTTGGCGATCTGCTCTGCGCGCTCGATCTGAATGTCCAGAATTGCGACGCGTGCACCCAGTTTTGCCAAATGTCGAACTGTGGCTTCGCCCAGGCCTGACGCGCCACCCGTCACAAGTACAGCTTTTCCGTTTACGTCCATTGCTTTGATCCTGAATGAAGAGGCTACGCACTACTTACTGTTCGGTAACGAAAAGCGCATCAAGGGCAACGACGCCGCTGCCTTTCGGGTAGACCACAAGCGGGTTGACGTCCACTTCGATCAATTCTGGATTGGAAAGCATCAGGGCGCCTAGCTTCTGCACCACCTCAGCCACTGCGTCGAGATCCGCGGGTTCAGACCCTCGGAATCCGGTCAGTAGCTTGGAGGCTTTGAGATCGCGAAGTCTTTCAACAATCACTGCGTGAGGGAGGTCGGGCGGCAGAAGCTGAACATCGCCTAGTGCTTCAACCCAGACGCCTCCCAGCCCTACCATAAGGATTGGGCCCCACTGGGAGTCACGGCTGGCACCGACGACCAACTCAAGGCCGCGCGCGCCCATCTTTTCGATAAGCACGCCATCAAGTTTCAGATCTGGCGCGGCACGGGAGACGTTCTGATGGAGTTGTTCCCATGCGGTTGTCAGTGACGCGTCGTCGGCGATGTTGAGCAGCACACCGCCCACTTCACTCTTGTGTGCCAATCCATTTGACTGCGCTTTGATCACCACCGGGTAGCCGATCTCCTCGACCACTGCTAATGCTTCCCCCAGGGACGTGACCAATGCTCCCGGTGGGGTTTGGATACCAATCTCCCGCAGTGCGATTTTGCCGGCCCATTCAGCTTGGGTTCCTTTCCCCAAGCTCAGGTTCACGCGTTGAGGGGGGGCAGGCCGTTGCCCAGACATATTCGCTACCTGACGTCGACCAAACTGTGTGACCCGTGCGAGGGCACGCAGGGCACGCTCAGGCGAGCGCAAAACGACGGCGCGTCGTAGCTTGGCTTCTGCCAAGAACTCCGCTGAAAGCGGAACGTCCTCATTGTGAAGCACGAAAATCGATGGCTTAGCGCTAGAACCTACACCTTCAATGAAGTACTTGAGCCATGCGACCGAGGCTTCAGGC
>NZ_JABMCW010000375.1:0-4836 GCF_013179705.1 Pseudomonas sp. CM25
GGCGTACCGCCATCGGCACGTTGTAGGCCGGGCTGTCGGGCTCCAGCTGCCAGAGGAACAGCAGCCGCTGCTGGGCGAACGACAGCGGAATACGGGCCAGGCCCTGGCGTGCTGGCACGATGGGCAGCAAGCGGAAGCTCTGCCCGCTGGCCTGCATCTTTTCCAGGATCTGCTGGCGTTGCTCCACAGGGAGGCCGACGAAACGTTGGGCGATACGTTGTGCTGCTGTGAGTTCCATGTCAGGCCTCTGTGAATTCGTTCATCATTTTTTCGATATCGCTCAGGCCGTCGTCACTCAGTGACAGCGCCTGATCCTCCAGCGCCTGAGCAAAGGCGCGCAGCTCGGGGTGGGTGAAGATCAGCCGCAGCGGGACATCCAGACCCAGCTCGACGTTGATCCGCGACACCGCCTGGGCCGCCAGCAAGGAGTGGCCGCCCAGCTCGAAGAAGTTGTCGCTCAGACCGACCCGGGCCACGTTCAACAGCTGCGCCCAGATATTCGCCAGCTGTTGTTGGCGCTCGCTTTGCGGCGCCTGGTAGTCGTGCTGCGGCTGGTTCGGGTCGGGCAATGGCAGGGCCTTGCGGTCGAGCTTGCCGCTGGGCGTCAGCGGCATGTCCGGCAGGGTCACCAGGTAGGTCGGGATCATGTAGTCCGGCAGGCTGGCCTTGAGGTACTGCTTCAGCGTCAGGCGCAGGTCACCGCTGTGGCCTTCGGCTGGCACGGCATAGGCGCACAGCTGCTTGCCGCCGGGCAGGTCGATAGCCAGCACCGTGGCTTCGCGCACGTCCGGGTGCGCCCGCAGGTACTGCTCGATCTCGCCCAGTTCAATGCGGAACCCGCGCACTTTCACCTGGTGGTCGACACGCCCGCGATAAGCCAGCTGGCCGTTTGCGTCGTAGTAACCGAGGTCGCCGGTGCGGTACAGCCGACCACCGCCAACCGTGTCGAAGGGGTCGGGGACGAAGCGTTCGGCGGTAAGCGACGGCCGCTGGTGATAGCCGCGCGCCAGGCACCCTGCCCCGCCGATGAACAGCTCGCCAGGTACGCCAACCGGGGTCGGCGCCAGGCCTTCGTCCAGCGCATGCAGGCTGCGGCCTGGCAACGCGCGGCCGATGGGCACGCCGCCCTGGCTGATCTGCACCAGGGTCATCTGCGAGCAGTCGTAGGTGGTGGCAACCACCGTGGCTTCGGTCGGGCCATAGGTATTCAGCAGGCGCACCGCTGGCGGGCCATCGGCCAGCCAGGCACGCAGGGCGTCTTCCGCTACCGCTTCACCACCGACATGAATCTGCTTCAGCCGGCCGTAGGCTTGCGGGGCGCGGCGCTCCAGCGCCAGCAGGCGCCAGTAGGCCGCCGGCAGGTCGGCCACGGTCACCGCGTGGCGGTTGATCTCATCCAGCAGCGTGGTGGTGTCCCACAGCCGCAGGTCACGCAGCACCACGCAGGCGCCCTGGGCCAGCGGCGGGAAGAACTGCTCGATGAAACCGTCGAAACTGAAGGTGGCGAACTGCAGCACGCGGTCGTCCGGGCTCAGGCGCGAATAATCGCCGGCCACCTGGCAGAACAGCGACAAGGCATGGTGGTCGATGGCCACGCCCTTGGGCATGCCGGTGGAGCCGGAGGTGTAGATCACGTAGGCCAGGTTGTGCAGCGCCGCCAGGTTGGCCAGGGGTTCGCAGGGCCAGGCCTGCAGCCATTCGGTGCCCGGTTCCAGCACCACGCAAGGTAGCTGCTTGCCCAGTTGCAAGCGCTCGCGCGAAGGCGCATCCGCCAGCAGCAGGCTGATGCCGCTGTCCTCGACCATGTAGGCCAGGCGCTCTTGCGGGTAGTCCGGGTCCAGCGGCACATAGGCGCCGCCAGCCTTGTGAATGGCGATCAATGCCAGGGCCATGCCCAGGCCACGCTCCACGGCCACGCCGACCAGGCGATCCGGCCCCACACCCAATGCACGCAGGCGGTGCGCCAGCTGGTTGCTGGCACGGTCGAGCTCGGCGTAGGTCATCTGCTGGTCGTCGAAGATCAGCGCGAGCGCGTCCGGCCGCTCACCGGCCTGACGCTGCAGCAACTGGTGCGCGCACAGGCCGCTGCCTTGCTGCGCTGCGGGGTTCCAGCCATGGGTCAGTTGCTGGCGCTCTTCGCCGCTGAGGAAATCCAGCTCGGCGATGCAGCGCTGCGGCTCGGCGCAGATGGCCTCGAGCAGCGCTTGCCAGTGCCCGGCCATGCGCTCGATGCGCGGGGCGTCGAACAGGTCGGTGGAGTAGTTGAACGAAGCGGTCACGCCATCGGAGCGCTCCAGGGTATTGAGCGAGATGTCGTACTGCGCGCCGGGCTCCAGCAGATCCACTTCCTTGACCTGCAGCCCGTGCAGGGCATCGCCTGACACCTGCTCGCCCAGGTCGCGCAGGTGGTTGTACAGCACCTGGAAGAACGGGTTCACGCCCTGGTCGCGGTCCGGGTACAGCGCCTCGGCCACCTCCAGAAACGGCACATCCTTGTTGGCCTGGGCCTGCAGCGTGGTTTCCTTGATCGCCGCCAGCAGCTGGGCGAACGGCTGGCTGCCATCGACGCCGATACGGGCTACCACCACGTTGATGAAGAAGCCGATCAGCCCTTCCAGCTCCAGGCGGTTGCGGTTGGTGACCGGTACGCCGATGTTCAACGTGCCCTTGCGGCTGTAGCGCGACAGCACGATGGCGTAGGCCGCCAGGAACACATGGAACAAGGTGGCGTTGGACGTCACCGCCAGCGCCCGCAGGCGCTCGGTGAGGGCCAGCGGCAGGCGCACGTCGAAGCGGCTGCCCTGGTAGCTCTTGACCTGCGGGCGAATGCGGTCGGCGGGCAATTCGAGCACTTCGAAGTCGTCTTCCAGGCGCGCCTTCCAGTAATCGATCTGCGCCTGCATCTGCCCCTCGGCCAGCCATTTGCGCTGCCAGGCGGCGAAGTCGGCGTACTGCACGGGCAGCGGTTCGATGGCGTGGGCCTGGCCGGTGGCTGCCGCGTTATAGGCGGCGGCGAACTCGCGCACCAGCAGGCTCATCGACCAACCGTCGGAAACGATATGGTGCAGGGTCAGCGACAGCAGGTGCTCCTGGGCGTGCACCTTGAACAGCCGCGCACGCAGCAGCGGACCGTGCTCCAGGTCGAACGGCACGAAGGCTTCGGCTTCCAGCTTGCGCATTTGCGCGGCGTGGTCCTGGCCGCTGAGGTCTTCGAAACCGATCGGCACCGTGGCGGCCGGCAGGATGCGCTGCCAAGGCAGGCCCTCGGCTTCGACGAACACGCTGCGCAGTGACTCGTGGCGCGCAACCAGTGCGTCCAGCGCCGCTTGCACCGCGTCACGGTCGAGATTGCCGTGCATGCGCACCGCCATCGGCGTGTTGTAGGCCAGGCTTTGCGGGTTGAGCTTCCAGAACAGCCACTGGCGGTTCTGCGAACGGGACACCGGCAGCGGCTGCTGGCGGTCGAGGATTTCGATGTCCAGGCCCGTGCCCTGCTCGGCGTCGGCCACCGCCTGGGCGAAAGCCTGCAGGTCGACGGTGTCGAACAGGGTGCGCAAGTGGACGTCCAGGCCCAGTTGCTTGCGCACTCGGGATACCGCCTGGGTGGCCAGCAGCGAGTGGCCGCCAAGGGCGAAGAAGTTGTCGCTCAGGCCCACCTGCGGCACTTGCAGCACCTGGGCCCAGATCTGCGCCAGTTGCGTTTGCAGCGGGGTCTGCGGCGCCTGGTAGGCCACTTGGCT
This sequence comes from Pseudomonas sp. CM25, assembly GCF_013179705.1. Lineage (NCBI taxonomy): Bacteria > Pseudomonadati > Pseudomonadota > Gammaproteobacteria > Pseudomonadales > Pseudomonadaceae > Pseudomonas > Pseudomonas sp. CM25. The sequence continues at coordinate 3,741 of NZ_JABMCW010000375.1, forward strand.
GGCGACCGGTTCCGGCAGGGCCTTGATGTCGACCTTGCCGTTGACCGTGACCGGCAGCTGCGCCAGCACCATCAGGTGGGTCGGCAGCATGTGCTCGGGCAGCAGGCCTTTGAGGCGGGTGCGGATCGACGCCTGCCAGGCCAGGCTGTCGCTCGGCAACTGGCTGGGCACCAGCCAGGCGGCCAGTTGCAGTTGCGGTGCCTGGCCATGCACGCGGACCAGCGCGTTGGCAACGCCGTCCAGTGCGCGCAACTGGTTTTCGATTTCTGCCAGCTCGACGCGGTAGCCACGGATTTTCACCTGGCCATCCATGCGCCCGGCAAACTGCAAGTCGCTGCCTTGGCGCACCCAGTCACCGCTGCGGTACAGGCGCTGGCCATGGCCACCGTTCGGGTCGGGGACGAAACGCTCAGCGGTGAGCGCCGGGCGGTTCAGGTAGCCGCGGGCCAGCCCGGCGCCACCGATGTACAGCTCGCCCTTGGCCTTGGCCGGGAGCGGCTGCAGGCAGCGGTCGAGCACCGCTACGCAGGTGTTGGCCAGCGGCTGGCCGAGGCTGGTCTGGTCGTGCAGTTCGGCAACCAGCACACCAACGGTGGTCTCGGTCGGGCCGTAGTGGTTGAGCACCTTGAGTGCCGGTGCAAGCTGGCGGATCTTGCCCAGCAGGCCTGGGCTGACGGCCTCGCCGCCGAGCACCAGGCACTGGCCCGGCAACGCCGCGCGCCCCGCCACCAGCATCGCCTCCAGGTGCGACGGCACGATCTTCAGTGCATCCACCTGGTGCTCGGCCAGGTAGGCGGCGAAGCCTTCGGCATCCAGTACCTGTTCGCGCAGCAGCACATGCAGCGTGTGGCCGCCACACAGGGCGCCGAACAGCATGGTGTGGCCCAGGTCGGCAGCCGGGGTCGAGACCTGGGCCATGCTGCGGATGCGCTCTACCGGCAGGCGCGCGGTGATGCCATCGACATAGTTGGCCAGGGCGCCATGGCTGATCGCCACGCCTTTGGGTTGGCCGGTGGTGCCGGAGGTGTAGATCACGTACGCCAGGTTGGCCGCGGCCGGGGCGGTTCGTGCGGGGCTGCCAGTGCCGCCTTGCGCC
>NZ_JABMCW010000376.1:0-4819 GCF_013179705.1 Pseudomonas sp. CM25
AAGCCGTCGTTGCGCAGCACCAGCATGCCGGGCATGTACTGGCCTGTCAGGGTGATCAGAAACAGTGGCAGGGCCACGCTGAGGGCGGCGTTGAGCGAAAAGCTGGGGGCGGTGAACACTGGCGAGGCGAATTCCAGCTTGAGCGCTGCCACGCCCACCTGCCCCTGAAGCAGCAGGTAGCCAAGCCCCAGCAGCAGAATGCCCACCACGGCGTAGCGAGCGCTGAAGCGCTTGAACGCCACGTAGGCGGCAATCAGCAGCCCGGCCAGGGCCGGGTCGACCGACAGCCCGGCGAAGGCACCGATGCCGAACTGCAGCAGGATGCCGGCCAGCAACCCGGCAGCGATCCCGGCGGGAATGACCCGTACCAGGCGCTCGAAACACCCGGTCACCCCAGCACCACGAAGCCGGCTGCCGAGAGCAGGTAGGCGCCGATGGCCTCGCTGTAGGGCACGCTGGCCAGAGCGGTGACCAGGAACGCGGCGGCTGGCGTGGACCAGGCGGTGATCACCGGTGCGCGGGTGTACCAGGACAAGGCCAGGCCGCTGAGGCCGACGCCGATCGACACCGCCCACACCCACGAAGCGGTCAGCTCCGGGCTCAATCCGGCCACTTTGGCGGCCTGGAACACCAGGATGAAGGTGCCGCCGTAATTGACGATGACCGAGACGATTCCCGCGATCACGGGGTGAAGGATGTCTGTCAGCCGTAGCGGTGCTGAAGAGCTTTGTGCAGGCGCGTCCATGGTTGCCTCTGTTTGCTGGATGCAGGTTTCAAATGACGGAACCCGCTGATTCAGCGGGCTCTGTATGCCTCGACCCTTTGTCGGGAAACACCTGAAGCTTCTGGCTCATCTGTTCCCGGCGGGGCGCTGCGCGGCGGCGGGGTGCTGCCGCGCAGGCGTCGGTGAGGTCGATCAGCCGCGCAATGTGTCCAGCAGGCCCTTCAGGCAACTGCTGCCCTGGGCGTCGAGCGGCTGCAGGGGCAGGCGGGGGGCGCCGACATCCTGGCCGAGCATTTTCAAGCCGGCCTTGATGGTGGTGGGCAGGCCGCGGCGGGTGATGTATTCCAGTAGTTCGTACTGGCGGTAGAACAGCGCCCGGGCTTCGGCCAGGTCGCCTTGCTGCACCGCCTGCCACAGTGCCAGGTTCAGCGCCGGGATCAGGTTGGGCGCAGCGGTGCACCAGCCGGTGGCGCCGGCCACCAGCGCTTCCAGGGTGAGCGGGTTGCAACCGTTGTAGAAGGCCACCTGGCCGTCGCTGGCCGTGAACAGGCGGTGCATGCGCTGGATGTCGCCGGTGCTTTCCTTGACCATGGTCACATTTGGCACTTCGTCGAGAATGCGCAGGATCAGCTCCACCGACAGGTCGGTGCCGCTGGTGCCCGGGTTGTTGTAGAGCATGATCGGGATGTCGATGGCCGCGCCGATCGCCTTGTAGTGGGCGATCACTTCGGCTTCGGTGAGCTTCCAGTAGGAAATAGGCAGCACCATCACCGCCGTGGCGCCGCAGGTCTGGGCCAGGCGGGCGCGTTGCACGGTGCGCGCGGTGGTCAGGTCTGAGACGCTGACCACGCTGGGCACGCGCCCGGCAATGCGTGCCTGGCTGAAGCGCACCACGCTTTCCCATTCGCTGTCGGACAAGTAGGCCCCTTCGCCTGTGCTGCCCAGTGGTGCAATGGCGTGTACGCCGTCGGCGATCAGGCGGTCGATGGACGTGCCCAGGGCCTCCAGGTCGAGCGTGCCGTCTGCGGTGAAGGGAGTGATGGTGTAGCCGATGACGCCGCGAATTACAGGTGTAGACATGACCAGGCACCTTTGCCGTTGTTGAGGAAAAGAGTACAGCTTCGATCAGCCCAGGCAGTCGCCGTGGGCACGCAAGGCACGGCGGGCGTAATAGCCGAACGCGGCGCCATGTCGTTTGGGGGTGGAGATCCAGTCATGGGCTTCCTTGCCCAGTGCCTCAGGGATGGGGCGGATTTCTCCGGCGCCCATGGCCAGCAGCTGCATCTTCGCCGCGCGCTCGAACAGCAGGGCGAGCACGCAGGCTTCTTCGATCGAGCCGCCGGCGATCAGCAGGCCGTGGTGGGAAAGCAGGATCGCGCGCTTGTTGCCGATCGCGTTGGCGATGATCTCGCCTTCTTCGTTGCCCACTGGCACACCGGGCCATTCCTTGAGGAATGCGCAGTCATCGAACAGCGGGCACAGGTCCATGTGCGAGATCGCCAGCGGCATCTCCAGCATCGACAGGGCCGCGCTGTGCAGCGGGTGGGTGTGGATGATGCAGTTGACGTCGGGGCGGGCGCGGTACAGCCAGCTGTGGAAGCGGTTAGCCGGGTTGGCCATGCCACGGCCTTGCAGCACGGTCAGGTCCTCGTCCACCACCAGCAGGTTGGAAGCAGCAATTTCGTCGAAGCCCAGACCCAGTTGCTGGGTGTAGTAGGTGCCAGGCTCCTGCGCACGTGCGGTGATCTGCCCGGCCAGGCCAGAGTCATGGCCGCCGTCAAACAGGATGCGGCAGGTGAGGGCGAGTTTTTGCCGTGCGGTGTAGGTGTTGTCGGCCAGCGCCGTCAGCATCTGCTGCTGGGCGAGTTTGACCAACTGGTCCTTGGGGGTGTGCATGGTGGTCGTCATGGGGGTACCTGCCGGAGTGGGGCGGTTCTGGGCTGAGCGACGTAGGGGTCGTCAGGACACACGGCGATCATAATGACACTTTGTGTCATATGCAAGCGATGTGTCATCGCTGGTGTCTGTCATGTGAGGGGAGGGGAGCGGCAAGGAAGCGTCAACGATCGGTCGGGCAAAAGGAGGACGACCCGCGAATGCGGGTCTGACGTGCTAAGTGCCTACACCCTTTTCGAGAGTTCACGAAGGGGTAACGATCTAATGACTCACCATCACATAGGCGACCGCTAGCCACGCTATGCCTATTAGTATGAGCCAGCTCGAAAAAACCAACTTTCGTCTCAGCCTTGTAGGAAAAGCCTTTAATTCATCAGCATCAACAACGCCTATTCTTGAATGAAAACGAGGAAAGGTCAGGAGGCCGCTGACAGCACAGACCACCATCCATCGCGATCGGTAGGTAGTGGTCCCCAAAAAGCGCTTCATCTGCTCTAAATAGGCATTGGTTCGAATAGAGCTATCAAGAACCTCAAACTCGCTAGACCATGCAACACAGCCGCTTACTGTCAGGCCAATAGCACTCAAAGCAAATGGCGCCGCTAGAAAAAATAGCTGGATTGTCAGTGGCCAACTATTGATATCAATCAGCGATGAATTCATGGATCTTTTCTCCAAGCACCTCCCCTACAGCCTCGCCAGCCAAACCCCCAGCCATCGAACCAGCTCCGACAAGAGCAATGCCGCACACTGGAGCCCCAATGCCTGCTGTGCCAATAGCGAAAGCCGCACAGACTGAAGTGACAGCTAGCCCGGAGATGAAGCCTCCCGCAGCACCACCAACAATACTCCCACTAAAACTTCCAGTTTCCCTGAGTCGCACCATCTTGCAAGCTTCGGTTTCTCCGGCTCGACATACCTCTTGGACTTTCAGGTAGGACGAAGTCCCACCCACCCCAATTGCTGCATATCCTCCATATCCAAGGTACTTGCTTAGGCGCGCCACCTTATCCAGATGAGTCGCATACCCGGGAATCTGCCCCGGTCCGCCTGCTTTCGACCAATGGTGCACGAGGCTTTTGGTGGAGATATTCAAGCTCTTCCTCAAACGCTCATAGTTCCCAAGGCCCAACTGTTTGTTCAGAAATGCTGTTTTCAGCTGTCCATCCAGCTGCTGCAGAAGGCGCCGCCGTTCAGCGAAAAAGCCCGGGCTGTTCAAGTGGCCATGGCGCATGAACTCCCGCTGGTGCAACTGCTCGATACTCGTCAGTGTATGACTCACCTGCTTCAAACCTTGATCAAGCATGTCCTTGCCCACCCCCATGGACAGGCTGGCGTTACTGAGCAACCCGGCGATTTCAGCTTGGTGATCCATCATGAAATCCGCTTCAGCGAAGTCGAGTACCTCCAGTGCGCGGCGTGCATGTTGCGCTGCTGCCATCAGTGCCCCCTCTTCGCGCGTGCAGGCATTGCCGTTGTCAGGATCACCGATAACGAAGATTTCCCCGGCCTTGAAGCCTTGTGCAAACGTCGGGTTGAGTCGCTGCAACCGGGAAATCGGCAACGTGGCATCGTGCTCGGCCAGTTGCAGCAGCACCTGAGGGAACGACATGCGTCGAGGGACTACGTAGAAGCCAGGCTCCAGCGTATCGGGCAATGCGCCTATCACAGGTTGTGAAATGCGTTCGGGGTAGACCGTGGGTGAGGGCTCGGCAAAGTGAGTATTGGCACGCCCCGCAATGGCATGCAGAGACGACGGTGCTTCATACAACGGCGCGACCACCCGGTTGCTGCCCGGCGAACAGCCACAGACAACCAGCGCACCGTCCATGGCCACCCGCTGGCCATCGGAAATGAAGTGCTCCACACCTTCGGCGACAGTTCCCACCTGCCCACAACGAGGACATGGCGTAGTGTGGTCGCCTTCACGGAGCACCATTCGGCCTTCATCCAGATAACCATGCCCCGTCGCAATACAGACAGCGCCCGTTGTGGTGACATCACCATCTACTGCCTGACCTTTTCCCTCTAGGCTGACGCGCATATACAAATTCCCTGTGCATGGTTGAGGTTAAAAACCTAACACCAGCCAAAGGCGATCAAGTGGCCTGAAAAGAAATTCAGATTTTTCCTACAAGTTGTCTGGAGCTTATGTTGTCGAGTTAATTGATATATTTCTGTGCAGCGAAACTCTTACCT
>NZ_JABMCW010000377.1:0-4812 GCF_013179705.1 Pseudomonas sp. CM25
GCGTGCCGACCGACCCGACCGTTTACCGTTTCTACGAGATGCTGCAAGTGTACGGCACCACGCTGAAGGCGCTGGTCCACGAGAAGTTCGGTGACGGCATCATCAGTGCCATCAACTTCAAGCTGGATATCAAGAAAGTCGAAGATCCGGAAGGCGGATCTCGCGCGGTGATTACCCTGGATGGCAAGTACCTGCCGACCAAGCCGTTCTAACGCCTCAAGTGTCCCGGCGTCTGCATACGGCGCCGGGCCATCAAGCGCCACTGTATCCCTGTCGATGCGAAAAGTGCCTGGCAGGACGAACACGTGAACAGGAATTTGAAAATGAAAGCTTTGTTGTTGGTAGTGCTCAGTAGCCTGTGCGCTGCGGCATCAGGCGCAGAACCGCTGCCCAGCGATGACGTGCAGGTGGAACAGTACAGCTACTCGCAAGCCCTGGATATCGCAAGAGTCATATCGATCAGCCAATTGCCCGAGGTTTGCGAGGTAGTGCCCGCACGCATGACCTACGAAGACTCCAATGGCCGCAGGCATATTCTCGAGTACCGGGCCATGGGCAATGGTTGCTCCAACGGTTGATCGTCAACAGGACTCAAGCTGAGGAGCACATGTAATGGATCTGATCTTTCGCAATGTCCGCATCACCGACGGACAGCCAACCATGGATGTCGCCATAGACAAGGGCAAGATCGCCTGCATTTCCCCAGCCATCACCCTGCCTGCGAAGCAGGAAGTCCAGGGTAACGGAAATGTACTGATGCCGGCCTTCGTCGAAGGGCACCTGCATCTGGAAAAAGCCCATGTCATGCAGCGCAAGGCCAATCGCTCCGGCACCCTGAAGGAAGCGATAGCGGTCACGGCCGAACTCAAGCCCACGCTGACCCAGGAAGATATTTTCGAGCGCTCGACTCAAGTACTGCGGTCACTCGTGCAGGCCGGCACCACCCATGTACGCGCGCACGCCGAATTTGACCCGACGCAAGGCTTTACCGGGTTTGACGTTGTGCTGGAGCTGCGTAAAAAGTTTCGTGAAGTGATTGATATACAGGTCGTGGCCTTTCCCCAGGAAGGGATACTGAAGCTACCGGGCATGCAGCAGATGATGGTCACGGCCATGGAAAAAGGCGCCGATGTCGTCGGCGGCATCCCCTACAACGACAGTTCGCCGCACGAGCACATCGACCATGTGTTCAACCTTGCCAGGCAGTTCGGCAAGGATATTGATTTTCACCAGGATTTTGCCGATTCCGCAGATAACATGAGTATTGAATATCTCGCACGCAAAACCCTCAAGGAAGGCTACCAGGGCCGCGTCTGTGTAGGTCACCTGACCAGCCTGGGCGCCGTGGCACCGGAACGGCGGGCCGACATTATCAGCCTGATCCGCGATGCGGGAATCAGCGTGATGTGCTTGCCGGCCACCGACTTGCACCTCGGCGCCCGGGGCGACAGCCATAACGTGCGCCGCTCGCTTGCGCCGGTGCGTGCGTTGCGTGACGGCGGCGTGAATGTGTGCCTGGCCACGAACAATATACGCAACGCGTTCACCCCGTACGGCACAGGCGACTTGCTGAATATTGCCCAATTGGCGCTACCTGCCTGCCACCTGGGTGGAGCAGATGACCAGGCCACGGTACTCCCCATGCTCACGACCAACCCGGCAAAAGCCCTTGGGCTGAAGAACTATGGGCTGGCACCGGGCAATGACGCAGACCTGATACTCGTGGATACCCGGTCCGTCGCCGATGTCATCCTTGACCTGCCCGCCCGGCTGATGGTGCTCAAGCGGGGGAAAATAGTCGCAAGCTCGACTTGGCACCGTTCGATAGCTTTTTGATGGACGCATAAGAGATCCTGACATCGGAGGCAAGGCCTGTAGCAACCCTACTACCATACAGACGACAACCTCTGAGTGCCCGAGATGCCTGGATAACACGCATTCGGGTGCCCCCGATGGCAAATCGAGCATCGAAACAGGCCGCTTTCAGCGCCAACCGACGGGTATCACCTCAAAGCTTGAAACGCACGTGGATACAGCTTTTGCCTTCATGCCGGTCCACGGTTACCGCTGCACTGCCATACCCCGAATAACTCTTCACCAGGCGCATGCCAAGGCCCGTGCCTGTCGGTTTCGGGTAGGTAGCTGGGAACCCCTCACCTTCGTCCATGACGGTCAGCAGCGCGTGATCGCCCGCGTGCTCTACGAGGACCTCGACGGTGCCCTTGCCATATTTCAACGCATTGGTGATGAGTTCGGAAATCACCAGGCCCAGCGGAGCGATCCTCTCCGGGGGCAGGATAAAGTTGTCTGCTTGCAGCACGATCTTGCGCTCGGCCAGCGCTTTGCCCAGGTCAACCAGCAAGGCATGCAGATAGTCCGAGGCCAGCACCTGCTGTTCTTCGGCATTCTGGTACAGCCGCTCATGAACGCTGGCGATGGTAACCACGCGCCCTGCTGCCGTTTCCAGTTGCAGCCTCACCGCTTCATCGGTAGTCAGGTTGGCTTGCAGCAACAGCAGCGTGTTCACCAGGTGAAGGCTGTTCTTGACCCGATGGTGGATTTCCTCCAGGTAAAGCTCGCTTCTGCTTTGCCGGCTGTTCTGCACCTCGATCAACGACAGCAGTTCAGCCTCGTAACGGTGGCGCTCGGTGATGTCCCGCGACACCGCAATGAGTTTTTCGATCTCGCCATCCGCGCCCACAATCGGCGCCACCGTCACATCCCACCATTTCGGCTCATCTGGTGCAGTCGGACCGTACGCCTCGAACCGTGCGGTATCGCCGGTTGCCACTTTGGCCAGGGCTTCCGACACCAACGGCCTTGACGCCTCAGGCCAGAGATCGGGCCAACGCTGGCCTTGCACGTCTGCCGTTGAGGCCAGGTGCAGGAACGTCAGGCCGGCCTCGTTCATGAACTCGATCTCGCCACTGGCCGAGAGAATCTTCACACAGTCGGGACTTGCGTTGAGTATGGTCTCCGAATAGGGGTCGGGCCGCGGCGCCTCGACGCCAGCCGTTATGCGTTCGACCGCCATGGAGATGACATTGGATATGCCTTCCAGGAATACCAGGTCGCTCTCGACGAAGTCGTCGCCATTGCTGCTGTCCGCCTCAAGTACGCCAAAGGGACTGAGTGCGCCGCGGATCGGAACGTTGATGGCGCGCTCGATCCCGTATTTCTTCAACAGCTCAGGAGTGCGAAAGCGGTCTTCCATGCCCAGATGGTTGGACAGTACCGGCCGGTAAGTGGCCAGTGCATATCCCGCCGGGCTGGCCACGTCCCAGCCGACCGTGGCACGCCCTATGTCGGATTGGTCCCAGCCCACGCCGTGCGACAACACAAATGCTTCGCCGTCCGGCAGCGGCTGCAGCACCTTCGCGAAACGAGTCTTCATGCCTTCGGCCACCACCACGCACGCTTGGGTCAGCAACGCGTCGAGGTCCGCAGCCTTGAGGGACATCACGGCGAAGTCGACCACCAGTTCATGTTGGCGGTGGAGCCGCTCATGCGACCGTTTCAAAGCCGCGCGGATCGTTTCGTCCGGTGGAAGCTGCTGCATAGTCTTTTCGTCCAGATATTCATTGGCACCCGTTGTGCCCTTGACGCGCCAATCAAAGCGCTTCGCTTCTCGCCCAGCAACGATAGCTGTTTTCAAGGCTCACGCGTATACCGCCACTCATCGGGCAGGGGCAACGATGAAATATGCGCGTGCCCTAACGCTTATGAGAAGCGGGTAATCCTATGCGCGGCCACATCCTGATAGTAGAAGACGACGATCTGCTCAGAGACCTCACTGCCGAGAGCCTCACGTCACTGTACGCCCAGCAGGTCACAGTCTGCGCAAATGCAGACGAGGCGTTATGTTTGTTGTCAGAGGGCCTGCATGCCGCACTGGTTTTTACCGATATCCACATGCCTGGCGCGCTGGACGGTCTGGATCTGGCACGGGAGATCTGGACAAGATGGCCGGAAGTGCCCGTGATATTGACCTCGGGCCACACCGTTGTGCCAGTGAATGCGCTCCCGGCAAATGCAGCGTTCCTGCCCAAGCCATGGACCATTGCAGACCTTGCACAGCTGATCAGCAAATTGCTCCCTGATCGAGACCGCTTGGGTTGATCCAGGCCTATTCATCTTTTGGGTTGCTCGACTTGTAACGCGCAAGAATCGGCTGCACCGTCAACCCATGCACAAGGATGCTGAGCGCCACGGCGGACAACACCAGGTTGGTAACCTGGGGCGCCGCTGCGGGTAGCAGCCCATGGTTGATCGCGTAGAACAAGTAGTAGAAGCTGCCTATTCCGCGAATCCCGAACCACCCCAGCAGCCCGCGCTGCGCCAGGCTTGCACCCGTGCGCCATGGCACCAGCATGACGGCTGCCGGGCGAATGATCAAAAACAGCGCCCCGGCGACGATCAACGCCCGCCAGTCCCAGTGCTCCAGCAATACCACGCCTAGCAGGGTAACCAGGAACACTTCCATCGCCCGCTCGACCAGGCTGCCGAAGGCAAGCATGTCCCCCAGCATGATCCCTGCAGCAATTTGCGAATCTTCCAGTGCCTGCACGTCACCCTTGACGGCATGCTCGGGTGCGACGTGCTGATGGCCAACCACGGGCTGAACCAGATGCTCTGCCGGTTCGTTTGGCGTTGCAGACGAATGCACTTCTGCTTGCCGTAGCCCCAGGCCCGCTGCAAAAACCGCCAGGAATCCATACCCGTGGATGATCTCCGACACCACATAGGCCAGGGCAATAAGGGCGAGCGCCAGGTAATCGTTTGGCGAAACCGTACTGTCTTCATGCTGGATTC
>NZ_JABMCW010000378.1:0-4797 GCF_013179705.1 Pseudomonas sp. CM25
GCTCGACCCGTTGCCCAGGCGCCAGGTGGCAGGCGATCAGGCGGATTTCCTGCTCCAGGCGCTGCAGGTAGGGCGCAGCGCGGGCGCGGTCTTTGGTGATGACCTTGTTGCAGGCGCAGTAGTAGCAGATGTTGGCGCAGAACGGCACGTGCACGTACAGCGACAGAGGGCGCACCGCCCTGCGGCTTTCGCGCAGGGCGTGGAGCAGGTCGAACGAGCCCACTTCGCTGTGCAGCTGCACGGCGGTCGGATAGGAGGTATAGCGTGGCCCGGCCAGATCGTAGCGGCGGATCAGGTCGGTATCCCAACGTAGGTCGTCGAGCATGAAGGCGGTCCCTGGAAAGAGCAGCAGTGCACCGGAGTCTATGGTCGCGCGTAGGAATCTGTGTTGATTTGTATCAAGGGGAGTCGGCGTGCTATCGAGGGCCGCTGTGCGGCCCAATCGCCGGCAAGCCAGCTCCCACAGGGGGGCGTGCAAGTCTCAAGCTTTGTGCTGCCCCTTTCAATGCCCCATCAGCCAATGCTGGTGCGGGCCGGGCAGGGTCCATACCCCGAACAGGATCACCAGCACACCGCCGGCAACGCGCACACTGCGCCGTTTCAACAACCTGTTGACCTGCTCCGCCGCCAGACCCGTGGCCAGCAACACCGGCCAGGTTCCCAGCCCGAACGCCAGCATCAGCGCTGCGCTATGGCCAGCATTGCCCTGGCTGGCCGCCCACAGCAGGGTGCTGTACACCAGCCCGCACGGCAACCACCCCCACAAGGCCCCGAGCAGCAACGCGCGGGGCAGGCTGGATACCGGCAGCAAGCGCGACGCCACCGGCTGGACATGCCGCCACAGCCCACGGCCCAGTGCTTCGATACGGGTCAACCCGCTCCACCAGCCGGCCAGGTACAGCCCCATGGCAATCAGCAGCAGCGCTGCCAGCACCCGCAGCGCCAGCGCCGCCGGGCTGCTGGCCACGGCCCAGCCGGCCAGGCCCAGCAACAGGCCGGCACTGGCATAGCTCAGCACACGCCCAAGGTTGTACGCCAGCAGCAGGCGCAGGCGCCGACCGCGTTGCTCGGGCGGGATGGCCAGGGTCAGCGCGCCCATCAGGCCGCCGCACATGCCCAGGCAGTGGCCGCCGCCGAGCAGACCGAGGATCAAAGCCGAGCCGAGCAGCGGAAGCAGGTCAGGCACGGGGTGGTGGTTCCTTGTCGGCGTCAGCCGGGGCGTCGTCAGCGTTCACTGCCGCCTGGTGGTGCGGGTCCTGGTCGTCGAACAGGATGCTGTGGGCAGGGCCTTCGAGGTCGTCGTACTGGCCGCTGTCCACCGCCCAGAAGAAGATGTACACGGCCACGCCGACCAGCAGCAGGGCCGCGGGGATCATGACATAGAGGGCGGGCATGGCGACTTCCTCGCGGGCAAGTGGGTTGCAGGTGTCGGCAAGCCCGATGCCGGCATGCGGGTCAGGCGCAGGGCATTGAGCACCACGATCAGCGAGCTGACCGACATGCCGATGGCGGCCCATACCGGGGTGATCCAGCCGAGCGCGGCAAACGGCAGCATCAGGCCATTATACAGGGTCGCCCAGAGCAGATTCTCGAGGATGTTGCGGCGGGTGCGGCGGGCCAGTTCGAAGGCCTGCACCAGCGCCTGCAGGCGGTTGGACAGCAGCACGGCATCGGCGCTGGTCTTGGCCAGGTCGGTGGCGCTGCCCATGGCGATGCTGATGTCGGCAGCGGCCAGCACGGGTACGTCGTTGACCCCGTCGCCCAGCATCAGCACCTTGCACCCGGCCGCTTGCAGTGCCTTCAGGCGGTCCAGCTTGTCGTCCGGACGCAGGCCGCCAATAGCTTCGTCAATGCCCAGTTGCGCGGCCACTTCAGCGACCATCGGTGAGCTGTCGCCCGACAACAGCAACGTGCGCCAGCCACGGGCCTTGCAGGCGGCCAGCAGGATCGGGGCATCGTCGCGCAGGCGGTCGTCCAGGCCGAACCAGGCCAGCGGCCCCTGGCGGTCGCCCAGTAGCAGCCACTGGCCGCGAGGCTCTGGCACGCCGGGGATTTCTGCGCCGCTCAGGGCGCAGACGAAGGTGGCCTGGCCAATGCGCAGGCGCTGGCCTTCGACCAGCCCTTCCAGGCCCAGGCCGGGCATGGTCTGCACGTCGTCGGCCGGTGTGGCGGTGCGGCCGAAGGCGCGGGCGATGGGGTGCTCGGAGCGGTTTTCCAGGGCTGCCGCCAGGGCCAGGCAGCGGTCGGCAGCCAGGTTGCCGAGCGGGCGAATGCTGCGCAGGGTCAGGCGGCCTTCGGTCAGCGTACCGGTCTTGTCGAAAATCACGGTATCGATCTGGCTCAAGCCTTCCAGCACATGCCCGCGGGTGATCAGCAGGCCGAGCTTGTGCAGGGTGCCGGTGGCTGCCGTCAGCGCCGTTGGCGTGGCCAGCGACAGGGCGCACGGGCAGGTTGCTACCAGCATGGCCAGGACAATCCAGAACGCCCGTGAAGGGTCGTGGTGCCACCACCACAGGCCGATGGCCGCGGCCGCCAGCAGCGAGAACAACAGGAACCACTGCGAGGCCCGGTCGGCGATTTCCGCCAGGCGCGGTTTTTCGGTCTGGGCCCGCTCCAGCAGGCGAACGATGGCCGACAGCCGCGAATCATGGCCGAGGGCTTCGACTTCCACGTTGAGGGTGCTCTCGACGTTCAGTGTGCCGCCAGTGACCCGTTCGCCAACCCGGCGCGGTTGCGGCAGGTATTCCCCGGTCAGCAGCGATTCGTCGACGCTGGAGCGGCCTTCGACGATGCGCCCGTCGGCGGGGATGACTGCACCCGGCAGCACCTGCACCGTGTCACCGCAGTGCAGCTCGCTGAGCAGGATGCGCTCGCTGCGGCCAATGGCGTCCAGGCGCAGGCAGGAAGCCGGCAGCAGGTTGACCAGCTGCGCGGTGGCCGCGGCAGTGCGTTCGCGGGCGCGGCGTTCCAGGTAGCGGCCGGTCAGCAGGAACAGCGCAAACATGCCCACGGTGTCGAAATACAGCTCGCCGCTGCCGGTGATTGCGGTCCAGATACCTGCACCGAACGCCAGGGCGATGGCCAACGATACCGACACGTCCATGGTCAGGTGGCGGGTGCGCAGGTCGCGCGCTGCACCCTTGAAGAACGGCGCACAGCTGTAGAACACGATGGGGATGGTGAGAAACAGCGCCACCCAACGCAGGATGGTGTGCAATTCGGGCGACAGGTCGATGTTGAATTCCGGCCAGGTGGCCATGGTCGCCATCATCGCCTGGAACCACAGCAGCCCGGCCACGCCCAGCCGGCGCAGGGCGCTGCGGTTTTCCCGGGCCAGCTGCTCGGCAGCCTGGTCCGGCTGGTACGGGTGGGCGGCGTAGCCGATCTGGCGCAGCTCGGCGAGCAGGCGTGACAGCGGCAGCTGCTGGTCGTCCCAGCTCAGCAGCAGGCGGTGGTTGGACAGGTTGAGGCGGGCTTCGGCGACGGCAGGCAGATTGCGCAGGTGCTTTTCGATCAGCCAGCCGCAGGCGGCGCAGCTGATGCCTTCGACCAGCAGGGTGGTTTCGGCCAGCTGGCCCTGGTGGCGGACGAAGCTTTGTTGCACGTCGCTGCGGTCGTACAGGGCCAGTTCGTCCTGCAACTGCCTGGGCAGGGCTTCGGGGTTGGCGCTGTTGTCGCTGCGGTGCTGGTAATAGTGCTCCAGGCCGCCGGCAACGATCGACTCGGCAACTGCCTGGCAGCCGGGGCAGCAGAACTGCCTGGGTTGGCCGAGGACCACGGCGCTGAAGCGGTTGCCGGCCGGGACGGGCAGGGCGCAGTGGTAGCAGGGGGTGGGTTGGGTCATCACATCATTGCCTTGCACATAGCGCGGGCCGGTCACAGTACCAGTGGGAGCGGGTTCACCCGCGAATGCGTCAGCTCAGGTAATGATGGGCTCAGGTCTGACGCATTCGCGGGTAAACCCGCTCCCACAGGGATTGGCGGCGGTGATTTGGTTAATGGTGCTCGGCGCCCTGGATGGCTTCGTCACCCAGTTCCAAGGTCACGCCATGCTCGACCTTTTCCTCCTCGAACAAGCGCCACACCTGGCCACCTTCGCTACCCAGCAGTTCCACAAAGCGGCGCCCGTCGACCTCATCCTCCAGCTGCCCCACGTAACGCCCGGCCTCGACCCGGCTCAGCAGTACCTTGCGGTCCTTCTGCGGCTGGGTCGGCGAAATCAGGTTCAGTTCCAGGCTCTGCGGGTCGCTGTTGCCGGCCAGGCGCAGGTCCACTTCGCCGGTCAGCTCGTCCAGGTGTACGCTGGCTTTCAGGTTCAGGTTCTGCGCCAGCAGTTCACGGTCCAGCGAGCGGTTGATGCCCTTGCCTGCCTCGTAGTAGTTGTCGTTCACCAGGTTGTCCGGGTTGCTCACGGCGATGCTGACCATGGTCAGGCTCAGGCACACCGAGGTGGTGAGGATGCCAATGATGATCCAGGGCCAGAGGTGCTTGTACCAGGGGCTGGCAGCGGTGGCGGCAGGCATTGTGCGATATCTCTCTGTTAGCGGATCTGTGGGCCGATGAAGCGGCTCTTGGCTTCAACCTGGGCGTCGCTGTCGTCGGCGCTTTTGAGGATGAAGGTGATTTCGTTGGTGGTCGACGGCAGTTTTTCCGGGGCTACCGACAGCTGCACCGGCAGGCTGACGATGTCACCGGCGGCGACGCGGATCTCGCGCTGGCCTTCCAGCTTGAGGTCCGGCAGGCCGGCGGCCTCCAGCACGTAGACGTGGTCGCGCTGGTCCTTGTTCATCACCTTCA
>NZ_JABMCW010000379.1:0-4784 GCF_013179705.1 Pseudomonas sp. CM25
ATTCATCATGGCGATGGAACGCGTTGCGGATCTTGATCACCCCTGTATCGACGAACAGATGGCCGTTGCGCGCGTTGCGCGTAGGCATCACGCAGTCGAACATGTCGACGCCGCGGCGCACACCCTCAACGAGATCTTCCGGTTTGCCTACCCCCATAAGGTAACGAGGTTTGTCAGCAGGCATCTGGCCCGGCAGGTAATCCAGCACCTTGATCATTTCGTGCTTGGGTTCGCCCACCGACAGGCCGCCGATGGCCAGGCCGTCGAAGCCAATGTTTTCCAGGCCTTCCAGCGAGCGCATGCGCAGGTCCTGGTACATGCCGCCCTGGACGATGCCGAACAGCGCCGCGGTGTTGTCGGCGTGGGCGTTCTTCGAGCGCTGGGCCCAGCGCAGCGATAGCTCCATGGAGGTACGCGCCACGTCGTGCTCGGCCGGGTACGGAGTGCATTCGTCGAAGATCATCACCACGTCCGAGCCCAGGTCGCGCTGCACCTGCATCGACTCTTCCGGGCCCATGAACACTTTCGAGCCATCGACCGGCGAGGCGAAGGTCACGCCCTCTTCCTTGATCTTGCGCATAGCGCCCAGGCTGAACACCTGGAAACCGCCGGAATCGGTGAGGATCGGGCCTTTCCACTGCATGAAGTCGTGCAGGCCGTTGTGCTTCTTGATCACCTCTGTGCCCGGGCGCAGCCACAGGTGGAAGGTGTTGCCCAGGATCATCTCGGCGCCGATGGCCTCGATGTCGCGCGGCAGCATGCCCTTGACCGTGCCATAGGTACCCACCGGCATGAACGCCGGGGTTTCCACGGTGCCGCGTGGGAAGGTGATGCGACCACGACGGGCCTTGCCGTCGGTGGCCAGCAGTTCGAAGGACATTCGACAGGTGCGACTCATGCTTGATCCTCGGGCCCGCGTGGCGCCGGATTGCGGGTGATGAACATGGCATCACCGTAACTGAAGAAGCGGTACCCGTGCTCGACCGCCGCCGCGTAGGCGGCCATGGTCTCGGGGTAGCCGGCGAAGGCCGAGACCAGCATCAGCAGCGTGGACTCCGGCAGGTGGAAGTTGGTGACCAGGGCGTCGACTACATGGAACGGGCGGCCTGGGTAGATGAAGATGTCGGTGTCGCCGCTGAAGGCCTTGAGCACGCCATCGCGCGCTGCGCTTTCCAGCGACCGCACGCTGGTGGTACCGACCGCGATCACGCGGCCGCCACGGGCACGGCAGGCCTCGATGGCGTCGACCACATCCTGGCCCACTTCGAGCCACTCTTTATGCATGTGGTGGTCTTCGATCTTGTCGACCCGCACTGGCTGGAAGGTACCCGCGCCCACGTGCAGGGTGACAAAGGCCCGCTCGACGCCCTTTGCGGCAATTTTTTCCAGCAAGGCTTCGTCAAAGTGCAGGCCCGCAGTGGGCGCTGCGACCGCCCCGGCACGCTCGGCGTACACGGTCTGGTAGCGCTCGCGGTCGGCGCCCTCATCGGGGCGGTCGATGTAGGGCGGCAGTGGCATATGGCCGACGCGGTCGAGCAATGGCAGCACCTCTTCGGTGAAGCGCAACTCGAACAGCGTGTCATGGCGCGCGACCATCTCGGCCTCGCCACCGCCATCGATGAGAATGACCGCACCCTCCTTGGGCGCCTTGCTGGCACGCACATGGGCCAGCACCCGGTGGCTGTCGAGCACGCGCTCGACCAGCACTTCCAGCTTGCCGCCGGAGGCCTTCTGGCCAAACAACCGCGCCGGGATCACCCGGGTGTTGTTGAACACCATCAGGTCGCCGGGGCGCAGGTGGTCGAGCAGATCGGGAAATTGCTGATGGGCCAGCGCGCCGCTCGGCCCATCGAGGACCAGCAGACGGCTGCCATGGCGCTCGGCCAGTGGGTGGCGAGCGATCAGGGAATCGGGGAGTTCGAAGGAAAAATCGGCGACGCGCATGATGATGTTCGGTTCGGCAGGGCCGGGAAGTTTAGCCCAATGCGCGAAAATTGACCATGAAAGCCGATTGACCGACCAGCGGCGTCTCTCTATACTGCGCGCCACGCCCTGATGGCGGAATTGGTAGACGCGGCGGATTCAAAATCCGTTTTCGAAAGGAGTGGGAGTTCGAGTCTCCCTCGGGGCACCAAGATCCGGAAAAAACCGACCTTATGGTCGGTTTTTTTTCGTCTGCATTTTTTGCAAGCGCGCGTGAGCTCGCCGGGCTTATGCCCATCTATGTTCTGGGCTCAGGCACGCTTCATGCCGAGGTGTTCAGAAAAGCGCAGCTGGTAGCCGTCCGGGTCAGCGTTTTCAATCGGATTTCTCATGACATGCCCCGAAGCCGCAAGCGTAAGCAAATCCAGTTAAGTCCCCGCAGGCGCCAGAGTCCGGCAGCTTGACGCCGCCCCAATGACTCCGGGCACTTCACGCATATCTGCACTCTATTGGCCATCACCGGGATTAACACTTAAGCTTTCATTCGTCGGATATATTCCGAAAGCATTGATAGCGTAATAGCACTTGGCCATAGTTGCGCTCCCTTTTATCCACCCTGTGTGACCCATGAAAACAATCGCGCCCTGTGTGGCAGCAATGATGCTGCTTAGTGGGTGCAATGGAGTGCCAACGTCGTACCTTTCAGATCCCGTCTACAGCCAGGCCTTTCTGGTGACATCTGGCCCGCCGCTGCCAATGTTGCTGATGGCCAGCGCCATCCAGTGGAACGAGGATTATGCAGTAACCGCCAAACATACCCCCTTCCTGCGCCACGTTGTCCATGAAGGCCTGGGCGATGTGGTGTTCTTCAAGCACAAGGCAGCCAAGGTCCCGCTGTGGCGCCAGTATGTGCCTGGTGAGGGGGTAACGGCGGTCGGCTTCAACAGCCTGATGATGCCGGTACAGGGCAAGGGCCATGCACTGCCGTCGCTGGTGCGCCTTGAAGGGACGCCAGGCAGTGTCTTCTACTCGGTGCACGACGGGCCTGTGGTCAAAGGCATGTCCGGCGGGCCGGTGTTCGCCGACGATGGCACGGTGGTGGGGATCAACATTGCGATCATCCCCAGAGGCGAGATCGACGCCAGCAAGCGCCCCGACCTCATCGGCAAGGCACGCATCAGCGTGTTCATGTCGTTCAGCGAAATAGACAAGGAATGGCGGCGTTACCAGTTTCAGCTGGCGCAAAAAGCCAAGCCCGCTGCTCCTGTGGCTATCAAGGGGTATGTGGCGGTGGTTGCCAAACCAAAACCCTGAATTGGCGCTGGCCCGCATGTTCCTGGCTTCGCCATTGACCAGGAGCTGGTCGAGCGTCGGGCCGCAAAATTCGCGGACGAAATGCTGATCATGACGCAAGGCTAGCGGCCCCTTCGCGGTGAATCCGCTCCTACAGGGGCCCAGCCCTGTTGCTGAACACTTCTGTAACACCACCCTGACGAACAGCACCGAACCATGCCAGTCCCTCGACGTCCGATCCTGCATCCCCCGCGTTCCGAGGTACCCCGCGTGAAAGACATCATCGCCCGCAAGTACCGCCTGGTCGTGAAGACCATCGGTTACATCGGCTGGTCGCTGTTCTGGCTGCTGATCTGGGATGTGCTGGTCACCATCGACTTCATGCTGTTCTTCAACAGCAAGTTCACCCTGCCGCTGATTCCGCTGACCCTGCTGGGCTCGGCGCTGGTGGTGCTGGTGAGTTTCCGCAACAGCAGTGCCTACAACCGCTGGTGGGAGGCGCGCACGTTGTGGGGCGCGCTGGTGAACAGTTCGCGCAGCTTTGCGCGACAGACGCTGACACTGATCGATGACCGCGACGATGGGCTCAACCCGGTGAAGGCCACGTTGCTGCGCAGGCATATCGCCTATGTGAACTGCCTCGCCGCGCACCTTAAAGGCGAGCGCTGCCCGGATGAACTGATGGCCTTCATCCCGCCGGCAGAATTCGAGCGGCGCAACCGTTCGAACAACTTTGCCAATGACATTCTTGGGGGCTCGGCGGCCCTGCTGGCACGGGAATACCAGGCCGGGCGCCTGGACAGCATTCGCCTGGCGCGGCTGGAATCGACCCTGGTGGACCTGTCCAATGCGCAGGGCGGCATGGAGCGCATCGCCAATACGCCGCTACCCTACCCTTATGTGTATTTTCCGCGGTTGTTCATCACCCTGTTCTGCCTGATCGTGCCGGTCGGGCTGGTGGAGTCGCTGGGCTGGTTTACGCCGCTGGCTTCGACCGTGGTGGGGTTCATGCTGCTGGCCATCGAGCGGATTGGCACGGATTTGCAGAGCCCGTTCAGGTTCAGTGAGCACCAGATCCAGATGGACACCATTTGCGAGACGATCGAGCGCAATCTGGAATCGATGCAGCGGGAGGCGCAGTGTGGGGAGCTGGCCTAGCGCATGACCTCAAGGGCCCTATCGCCGGCAAGCCAGCTCCCACAAGGGAGCGTAAAAACCCGAAGACTTGCGCAATACCTGTGGGAGCTGGCTTGCCGGCGATGGGCCGCAACGCGGCCCCGGCTATCGGTCAGGCGCGCACATACCGCTGGCGCAGCACATCACTGAGCACATCCACCAGCAACACCAGCACCAGCATGCCCAGGATCACCGTGCTGGCCTGGGCCTCCTGGAACAGGCTCAGGGTGGTGTACAGCATCTGCCCCAACCCGCCCGCCCCGACCAACCCCAGCACACTGGCCATGCGGATGTTGTTCTCCCAGCGGTACAGGCTGTAGGCCAGCAACTGCGGCCAGAGATTGGGTAAGGTGCCATAGCAGAACGCCGCGACCTGGCCACCACCCTGCAAG
>NZ_JABMCW010000038.1:0-27333 GCF_013179705.1 Pseudomonas sp. CM25
CGATTTGAATAACGACGCCCCAGCCCTTGTATTGCGGGGCTGGTCGCGATAAGCACGCCGATGTCGCTGGCAGGAATGTACGTCGCTCACGGGTTGAGCATTATCGGAGCCATGAAAAGGGCCATAGTCGGCCGCTGGAGATGAACATGTCCGATACCTTCCTCAATCCGGTCACCACCCAGACCTGGGCCAACGGCCGCCACATCGTGCGCTGCGTCAAGGTCATCCAGGAGACCTGGGACGTGCGCACCTTCTGCTTCATGGCAGACCAGCCGATCATGTTCTTCTTCAAGCCGGGGCAGTTCGTCACCCTCGAGCTGGAAATCGAAGGCAAGCCGGTGATGCGCTCGTACACCATCTCCAGTTCGCCGTCGGTGCCCTACAGCTTCTCGATCACCGTCAAGCGCGTGCCGGGCGGCCAGGTGTCCAACTTCCTGCACGACACCATGCACGAGGGCGCCGAGCTGCCAGTGCATGGCCCGGTGGGGTTGTTCAACGCCATCGACTTCCCGGCCGGCAAGGCGTTGTACCTGTCCGGTGGTGTCGGTATCACCCCGGTCATGTCGATGGCGCGGTGGTTCTACGACACCAACGCCAATGTCGACATGGTGTTCGTGCACAGTGCGCGTTCGCCGAAGGACATCATCTACCACCGCGAGCTGGAACAGATGGCCTCGCGCATTCCCAACTTCAGCCTGCACATCATTTGCGAGAAGCATGGGCTGGGCGAGCCGTGGGCCGGCTATCGCGGTTACCTGAACCAGCGGTTGATGGAGCTGATCGCGCCGGACTACATGGAGCGTGTGGTGTTCTGCTGCGGCCCGACGCCGTACATGACCGCCGTCAAGCGCATGCTCGAGGCGGTTGGCTTCGACATGAAGAATTACCACGAAGAATCGTTCGGTGCGACCCCGGCGGAGGCCAAGGCCGATGCGGTTGAGCATGCCGAGCAGGCGGCCGATGCGCCGGAGCTGGATGTTTCCGACCTGAACCTGGTGGAGTTCATCGGCAGCGAGAAGAGCATTCGCATTGCCCCGGGCGAGACCGTGCATGCGGCGGCGGCCAAGGTCGGGCTGATGATCCCGAAAGCGTGCGGCATGGGCATTTGCGGTACGTGCAAGGTGCTGAAGCTGGGCGGCGAGGTGGAAATGGACCACAACGGCGGCATTACCGAAGAGGACGAAGCCGAGGGCTACATCCTGTCGTGCTGCAGTGTGCCGAAAGGGGATGTGCGGATCGATTACTGATCTGAAGTTGCTGGGGCTGCTTCGCAGCCCATCGACGCGGTTCGTCGCCACGACAAGCGCGGCTCCCACAGGTACTGCACAAGCCAGGAGAGTTGCGCGGTCGGTGTGGGAGCTGGCTTGCCGGCGATGGGCCGCAAAGCGGCCCCGGCTTTTAGAAGTCAGGTACGGAAACGGGCTACCAGACCATTAAGGTCAACAGCCAGACGCGACAGCTCGGCGCTAGCCGCGCTGGTCTGATGCGCCCCGGTAGCACTCTGCACCGACAGGTCATTGATATTCACCAGGTTGCGGTCCACCTCCCGCGCCACTTGGGCCTGTTCTTCTGCCGCGCTGGCGATCACCAGGTTACGCTCGTTGATCTGCGCCACGGCACCGGCAATGGTATCCAGCGCCATGCCCGCACCACGGGCGATGTTCAGCGTCGATTCGGCGCGTTCGGTGCTGGTGCGCATCGACTCCACCGCTTCCTCCGTACCGCCCTGAATACTGCCGATCATCCGCTCGATTTCGCTGGTCGACTGCTGGGTACGGTGGGCCAGCGCCCGCACTTCATCGGCCACTACGGCAAAACCACGGCCCGCCTCACCCGCACGCGCGGCTTCGATAGCAGCGTTAAGCGCCAGCAGGTTGGTTTGATCGGCCAAGCCACGGATCACGTCCAGCACCTTGCCGATATCACGCGACTGCTCGGCCAGGTGGGTGATCAGCTTGGCAGTGGCTTGCACATCACCACTCATGCGCTCAATGGCGCCTACGGTTTCCATCACCAGGTCACGACCGTCACCGGTCGAGCGGCTGGCTTCACTGGACGCTTCGGAGGTGCTTACGGCATTACGTGCCACTTCTTCCACCGCACTGGTCATTTCCGTAACGGCAGTGGCTGCCTGTTCGATTTCGTTGTTCTGTTGTTGCAGGCCACGGGCACTTTCATCAGTGACTGCATTCAGCTCTTCGGCAGCCGACGCCAACTGGGTGGCGGAACCGGCGATCTGTTGCAAGGTGTCGCGCAGCTTGTCCTGCATGCGGGCCATGGCGCGCAGCAGTCGGGCGGCTTCGTCGGTGCCTTCGGCGCGAATGACGTGGGTCAGGTCACCGTCGGCAACCTGTTCGGCCGACTTCAGTGCCTCTTCAATGGGCCTGACGATGCTGCGCGTCAGCAGGAATGCGCAAAGGAAGGTCAGCACCGTGGCTGCAATCAGCAGCCCGATCACCAGGGCGAAGGCGGCGGCATACTGGCTGGCGGCTTTCGCGTTGGTGGCGCGGGTCTGGTCGGTGTTGATGCGCACCAGGGTGTCCATGACCTTGTTGATCTGCTCGGAGTTGGCCAGCAGGTCGCGGTTCAGCAGGTCGCGCAGCTCATCAAGGCGGTCGGCCTGGCTCAGGCTGCGCATGCGCGATTCCAGCTGGCGATACTGGCTGAGCAATTGGCCGTACTGGTCGAACGCGGCCTGCTCATCGGCGGCACCGATCATCGGCAGGTAGGCCTGGCGCGCTCGGTCGATCTGGGTGTTGCGCTGGTCCAGCAGGTTGAGCGTATCGCGCTGGGTTTCCGGTTCGCGGTTGAGCAGCAGGCGGTAGGAAAGGGTGCGCATGCGCAGGTTCAGCGCGGTGAGTTCGTCGAGAATCTTGATACTCGGCACGCTGACCTGTTCGATGGCGACGCCGGCCTGGCGAATGTTGCCCATTTGTATCAGCGAGAAGATACCGAGGCCGAGCATCAGCACGCCGATGAGCGCAAAGCCGAGCAACGCGCGCGGGGCGATATTCATGTTGCGTAGAGACATGGAGGGGAGGATCCAGGCAAGGGAGAAAGAGTGCGCAAAAGTGCGACAAAACAAGACTTGCCGGGCTATCGGTCGTGACCGGTGAGTCTTGAGTGCGACAGGGTCAATTTTGTGAGGTGGCTATCTTTTTCCTGACCGGCGGTTGACCCAGATCGGAACAAGGGGGCAGATACCCTGTCAATCTGCGGGTTAGACACCTTATGAATCTGATATTTAATGGCGATGGGCCGTACTTTTCTTTATCGTGTGCGCCCCTCGCAACAACCTGAGATAGACCCATGCTGGAAGCATCCCTGAATCAAATCGAGCAACTGGTCAGCGACCTGATGCAGAAAAACGCTCAACTCACCGAGCAGAACTCCGCCCTTGGCCAGGAACTGGCCCAGGCCAAGGAAGAAAACGAAACCCTGCAGCTGTCGCTGATGGAGCAGGAAGAAAAGAACGGTGCTACGGCTGCACGCATCCAGGCTCTGGTTGAGCGTGCCAGCGCGGGTGTCGTCGGCGCATGAGACTGCAAGAGCAGCCGATCAATGTGGTGTCGATCCTCGGCATCGATTATTCGATCAAGGCACCCGAAGGCCAGGAAGAGACGCTTGCCCAGGCGGTGCGGATGCTCAACACCGCCTTGAACGAAACCAAGCGCCAGTATCCGACCTTGATCGGCGACAAGCTGCTGGTGCTGGCCGCTCTGAACCTGTGTTCCAAGCAGGTTGACCTGCAGAATGAACACCGCAAGACGCTTGAGCGCACCCAGGCGCAGATCGACGCTACCGTCGATGCCATCGTTCGGACCATCGCAGAGTCCTGATCGATAGCCGGGGGCGCCTGTGGGAGCGGGTTCATCGGTGCGCCGAACCCGCTCCTACAGGGCGCGCCTGATTGTCTTGGATCACTGGATTAACTGGATACGCAAGTGTATACACTTTCCGCACAACAATAATGTGCAGGGGAGTAGGCATGGGTATCTGGCGTAAAAGCATCCAGTGGCAGTTGATCACCAGCATGGGCGCCGCCCTGCTGGCGAGCATCCTGGTGGTAGTCATTATCTTCACGGTGGCGCTCAACCGCCTTACCGAGCGCTACCTGGTCGACACCGCGCTCCCGGCCAGCATCGAAGCTATCCGCAACGACATCGAGCGCATGCTCGGCCAGCCGCTCACGGCGGCGGCGGACATTGCCGGCAATACCCTGCTGCGCGACTGGCTTGCGACCGGTGAAGACCCCGCCCAGGCCCCTCATTTTCTCGAATACCTGCAAGCTGCCAAGCAGCGCAATCACGCCTTCACCACGCTGTTTGTGTCGACCGGAACCGGTCACTACTACAACGAGAACGGCCTGGATCGCACCCTCAGCCGCAGTAACCCCAAAGACAAGTGGTTCTATGGCTACATCGACAGCGGCGCCGAGCGCCTGATCAACATCGACATCGACGGTGCCACCGGTGAGCTGGCGCTGTTCATCGACTACCGCGTGGAAAAAAACGGCCAGCTTGTCGGCGTGGCTGGCATGGGTCTGCTGATGACCGAGCTGTCCAGGCTGATTCACGACTTCAGCTTCGGCGAGCACGGCAAGGTTTTTCTGGTGCGTAACGATGGCTTGATCCAGGTTCACCCGGACAACGCCTTCAGCGGCAGGCGCCAACTCACCGAGCAGCTTGGTGCGGATGCGGCCAAGGCCGTGATGACCGGCGGTGAAGGCCTGCGCAGTAGCCGTTTCAGCCGAGATGGCGAGCCTTTCCTGGCGCTTGGCCTGCCTTTGCGCGATCTTGACTGGACCCTGGTGGCCGAGGTGCCGGAGTCGGAAATCTACGCACAGATGCATCAGGCGGTGTGGCTGACCAGTCTGGTCGGTGGTGTCGTGGCTTTGGTGTCACTGCTGCTGGTGGTGCTGCTGGCCCGTGGCCTGGTACGGCCGTTACGCCGCGTCACCGCTGCGCTGGTGCAGATCGGCAGTGGCGCGGGTGACCTCAGCCATCGCCTGGATGATTCACGACAGGATGAGCTGGGCGACCTGGCCCGTGGTTTCAACCGCTTCCTCGACAGCCAGCGCAGCCTGATCAGTGAAGTGTTGAGTACCTCTGAGCGGCTGCACCGTGCCGTTGAGCAGGTGACTCAGGTTGTGGACAACACCGCAGAGCGTTCCGGGCGGCAGCAGGAAATGACCGAAATGGTCGCCACCGCCGTACATGAAATGGGCCTTACCGTGCAGGACATCGCCCGCAATGCTGGCGAGGCGGCCCAGGCATCACAGTCGGCACGTGATGAGGCGCTGCAGGCGCGCGAGGTCGTGCGGCGTTCGATCCAGGGGATCGAAGGCATGTCGGGGGATATCGGCAAGGCCGCCGATGCGGTAAGCCAGTTGGCAGATGAAGTCGCCTCTATCGATGAGGTATTGGCGGTAATCCGTAGTATTTCCGAGCAGACCAACCTGCTGGCGCTGAACGCCGCCATCGAGGCCGCGCGTGCCGGGGAGATGGGCCGCGGGTTTGCGGTGGTGGCTGACGAAGTGCGAACGCTGGCGCGGCGCACGCAGCTGTCCACCGATGAAGTGCAGCAGATGATCCAGCGCTTGAAGCAGGGCGCAGGCTCGGCAGTGAGTTCGATGCAGGCGGGGCAGCAGGCGACAGGCAGTGGGGTGGAGTCGAGCCAGCGGACCGGCGCTTCGCTGGGCGCGATTACCGATCAGGTCGAGCACATCAGCGACATGAACCATCAGGTGGCTACGGCGACCGAAGAGCAATCGGCGGTGACCGAGGAGATCAACCGGACGGTGCAAGGGATTTCCGACCTGGCGCGGGAAACGGCCGCAGAAGTGCAGGGGTGCCGGGAGGAATGCCAGGGTTTGCGTGGCTTGGCCGATGACTTGGCGCGGCAGATGGGTGGGTTCAGGCTTTAGATAGTCGGTGCTGCTGCGCAGCCCATCGCCGGCAAGCCAGCTCCCACACCGACCGCACAGGATTCAAGCCCTGTGGGAGCCGCGCCAATGGGCTGCGGAGCAGCCCCAGCAAGCTGTCAGGCAGTAATGATGCTGCGGATATCCGCCGCCAGCTCACGCACCCGCTCTTCCTCGGTATCCCACGAGCACATGAACCGCGCCCCACCGCTGCCAATAAAGGTATAGAACCGCCAGCCCTTGCCGCGCAGCGCTTCAATGGCCTGCTCAGGCATCTGCAGGAACACCCCGTTGGCCTCCACCGGGAACATCAGCTCCACGCCCGGCAGATCACTCACCAGCGAGGCGAGCAACTGCGCGCAATGGTTGGCATGGTTGCCATGGCGCAACCAGGCGCCATCTTCCAGCAACCCGACCCACGGCGCCGACAAAAAGCGCATCTTCGACGCCAACTGCCCAGCCTGCTTACAGCGGTAGTCGAAGTCCTCAGCCAGCTGGCGGTTGAAGAACAGAATCGCCTCACCCACCGCCATGCCGTTCTTGGTGCCGCCAAAGCACAACACGTCGACGCCGGCCTTCCAGGTCAGCTCGGCCGGGCTGCAACCGAGGAACGCGCAGGCATTGGTAAAGCGCGCGCCGTCCATGTGCAGGTTCAGGCCAAGCTCCTTGCAGGTGGCGCTGATCGCCTTCAGCTCATCGGGGCGATAGACGGTACCCACCTCGGTGGCCTGGGTAAGGGTGACCACCCGCGGTTTGGGGTAGTGGATGTCCTGGCGCTTCAGCGCCACTTCGCGGATGGATTCGGGTGTCAGCTTGCCGTTGACGCTGGGCGCGGTCAGCAGCTTGGAACCGTTGGAGAAGAACTCCGGCGCGCCGCATTCATCGGTTTCGACATGAGCGGTCTCGGAGCAGATCACGCTGTGGTAGCTCTGGCACAGCGAGGCCAGGGCCAGCGAGTTGGCGGCGGTGCCGTTGAAGGCGAAGAACACCTCGCAGTCGGTTTCGAACAGCTCGCGGAAGTACTGCGCGGCGCGCTCGGTCCACTGGTCGTCGCCGTAGGCGCGGTCGTGGCCGTGGTTGGCCTTTTCCATGGCGGCCCAGGCTTCGGGGCAGATACCGGAATAGTTGTCGCTGGCGAATTGTTGGCTCTTATCGGTCATGACCCTGTCCTGTGAACGACGCAGAACAGCACTCTAAACCATCGATTCAGCGGTTGCCTATACAAGCGGTGCATCGGTTGGTTTCAGCTTTGCCTGTACAGGCCCTATCGCCGGCAAGCCAGCTCCCACAGGCGCTCCACAAGGCCTGAGGGCAGCGCATTTTCTGTGGGAGCTGGCTTGCCGGCGATGGGGCCAGAGAGCCCAGTGCAAAACGAATGTCGTAAACGCGCCATTGCAAGGCGTGCGCAGGCATCTGACCTGCCCCGGCCAGTCATAACATCGCCACAAAGGGCCACAGTGCTCTACGACAAAAACGATCGCTGCCGGGAGATACACGATGTTCAGCAAGCAAGACCAGATCCAGGGTTATGACGATGCACTGCTGGCGGCGATGAATGCCGAAGAACAGCGCCAGGAAGACCACATCGAGCTGATCGCCTCGGAGAACTACACCTCCAAGCGTGTGATGCAGGCCCAAGGCAGCGGCCTGACCAACAAGTACGCCGAAGGCTACCCGGGCAAGCGCTACTACGGTGGCTGCGAGCATGTGGACAAAGTCGAGGCACTGGCCATCGAGCGCGCCAAGCAGCTGTTCGGCGCCGACTACGCCAACGTCCAGCCACACTCCGGCTCGTCGGCCAACGGCGCGGTGTACCTGGCCCTGCTGCAGGCCGGTGACACCATCCTGGGCATGAGCCTGGCCCACGGCGGCCACCTGACCCACGGCGCCAAGGTGTCGTCCTCGGGCAAGCTGTACAACGCTGTGCAATACGGCATCAACACCGACACCGGCCTGATCGACTACGACGAAGTCGAGCGCCTGGCGGTCGAGCACAAGCCGAAGATGATCGTTGCCGGCTTCTCGGCCTACTCCAAGACCCTCGACTTCCCACGCTTCCGCGCCATCGCCGACAAGGTCGGGGCGCTGCTGTTCGTCGACATGGCCCACGTTGCCGGCCTGGTTGCCGCTGGCCTTTACCCGAACCCGATCCCGTTCGCCGACGTGGTCACCACCACCACCCACAAGACCCTGCGCGGCCCACGTGGTGGCCTGATCCTGGCCAAGTCCAACGAAGAGATCGAGAAAAAGCTCAACGCCGCCGTATTCCCGGGCGCCCAGGGAGGCCCGCTGATGCACGTGATCGCCGCCAAGGCGGTGTGCTTCAAGGAAGCGCTGGAGCCTGAGTTCAAGGTGTACCAGAAGCAAGTGATCGAAAACGCCCAGGCCATGGCTCAGGTGTTCATCGACCGTGGCTACGACGTGGTGTCCGACGGTACCGACAACCACCTGTTCCTGGTCAGCCTGATTCGCCAGGGGCTCACCGGCAAAGACGCCGACGCCGCCCTGGGCCGCGCGCACATCACCGTCAACAAGAACGCCGTGCCGAACGACCCACAGTCGCCGTTCGTCACCTCGGGCCTGCGCATCGGCACCCCGGCCGTGACCACCCGTGGCTTCAAGGTTGCGCAGTGCGTGGCCCTGGCCGGCTGGATCTGCGATATCCTCGACAACCTCGGTGACGCAGACGTCGAAGCCGATGTGGCGAAGAACGTCGCGGCGCTGTGCGCAGATTTCCCTGTTTACCGCTGAGTGGAGTAAACGACCATGCAACGCTACTCGGGCTTCGGCCTCTTCAAACACTCCCTCAGCCACCACGAGAACTGGCAGCGCATGTGGCGCACGCCAACCCCTAAAAAGGTTTACGACGTGGTTATCGTCGGCGGTGGCGGCCATGGTCTGGCCACGGCTTACTACCTGGCCAAAGAGCACGGCATCACCAACGTCGCAGTAATCGAAAAGGGCTACCTGGGCGGCGGCAACACTGCCCGTAACACCACCATCGTGCGTTCCAACTATCTGTGGGACGAATCGGCGCAGCTCTATGAGCACGCCATGAAGCTGTGGGAAGGGCTGTCCCAGGACATCAACTACAACGTGATGTTCTCCCAGCGTGGCGTCTACAACCTGTGCCACACCCTGCAGGACATTCGTGACTCCGAGCGCCGCGTCAGCGCCAACCGCCTCAACGGCGTCGATGGCGAACTGCTGAACACCGCCCAGGTCGCGGCTGAAATCCCGTACCTGGACTGCTCGAAGAACACCCGTTACCCGATCCTCGGCGCGACCGTTCAGCGCCGTGGTGGCGTGGCTCGTCACGACGCCGTGGCCTGGGGCTATGCCCGTGCCGCCGACGCCTTGGGTGTCGACCTCATCCAGCAGACCGAAGTAATTGGCTTTCGCAAGGAAAACGGCGCGGTCATCGGTGTTGAAACCAACAAAGGCTTCATCGGCGCCAAGCGCGTCGGCGTGGTCACCGCCGGTAACTCCGGGCACATGGCCAAGCTGGCCGGCTTCCGCCTGCCGCTGGAGTCGCACCCGCTGCAAGCGCTGGTCTCCGAGCCTATCAAGCCGATCATCGACAGCGTGATCATGTCCAACGCCGTGCACGGCTACATCAGCCAGTCCGACAAGGGCGACCTGGTGATCGGTGCCGGTATCGACGGCTGGGTCGGCTACGGCCAGCGCGGTTCGTACCCGGTGATCGAGCACACCCTGCAGGCCATCGTCGAGATGTTCCCCAACCTCTCGCGCGTACGCATGAACCGCCAGTGGGGCGGCATCGTCGACACCTCGCCGGACGCTTGCCCGATCATCACCAAGACCCCGGTCAAGAACATGTTCTTCAACTGCGGTTGGGGTACTGGCGGCTTCAAGGCGACCCCGGGTTCGGGCAACGTCTTCGCCGCGAGCCTGGCCAAGGGCGAAATGCACCCACTGGCCGCGCCGTTCTCCATGGACCGTTTCTACAACGGCGCACTGATCGACGAACACGGCGCCGCCGCCGTCGCCCACTAACCGGAGACACCGTCATGTTGCATATTTTCTGTCCCCACTGCGGCGAGCTGCGCTCCGAAGAAGAGTTCCACGCCTCTGGCCAGGCACACATCGCCCGCCCGCTGGACCCTGCCGCCTGCTCCGACGAGGAGTGGGGTACCTACATGTTCTACCGTGA
Organism: Pseudomonas sp. CM25; assembly: GCF_013179705.1. Lineage (NCBI taxonomy): Bacteria > Pseudomonadati > Pseudomonadota > Gammaproteobacteria > Pseudomonadales > Pseudomonadaceae > Pseudomonas > Pseudomonas sp. CM25. Next base: position 10,098 of record NZ_JABMCW010000038.1, read on the forward strand.
CAACCCGCGCGGTATCCACCATGAACTGTGGGACCACGTTGCCGGCTGCCGCCAGTACTTCAACGTCACCCGTAACACCGTGACCTACGAAATTCTGGAAACCTACAAGATTGGCGAGAAGCCGCAAGTGACCGAAGGCGGCAAGCCAACCTGCGCACCGTCGACCGTCAAAGGCCAAGGGGAAAAAGTATGAGCCAGACCTATCGCCTCGCCAGCGGCGGCCGTGTCGACCGCAGCAAGGTCCTGAACTTCACCTTCAACGGCAAGACCTACCAGGGTTATGCCGGTGACAGCCTGGCCGCCGCGTTGCTGGCCAACGGCGTCGACATCGTTGGCCGCAGCTTCAAGTACTCGCGTCCGCGCGGCATCATCGCCGCCGGTACCGAAGAGCCGAACGCGATCCTGCAGATCGGCTCCAGCGAAGCCACCCAGATCCCCAACGTGCGTGCCACCCAGCAGGCGCTGTACGCAGGTCTTGTAGCCACCAGCACCAACGGCTGGCCGAACGTCAACAACGACGTCATGGGTATCCTTGGCAAGGTTGGTGGCAGCATGATGCCGCCGGGGTTCTACTACAAAACCTTCATGTACCCGAAATCGTTCTGGATGACTTACGAGAAGTACATCCGCAAAGCCGCAGGCCTTGGCCGTGCGCCGCTGCAGAACGACCCGGACAGCTACGACTACATGAACCAGCACTGCGACGTGCTGATCGTCGGCGCCGGCCCTGCTGGCCTGGCTGCCGCACTGGCCGCCGCGCGCAGCGGTGCCCGGGTGATCCTGGCCGACGAGCAGGAAGAGTTTGGCGGTAGCCTGCTCGACTCCCGCGAAACCCTCGACGGCAAGCCTGCCGCCGACTGGGTCAGCGCCGTGGTCAAAGAGCTGGAAAGCCTGCCGGAAGTGACCCTGCTGCCACGTGCCACGGTCAACGGCTACCACGACCATAACTTCCTGACCATTCACGAGCGCCTCACCGACCACCTGGGCGACCGCGCCCCGATCGGCCAGGTACGCCACCGCGTGCACCGTGTGCGTGCCAAGCGCGTGGTGCTGGCTGCCGGTGCCCACGAGCGCCCGCTGGTGTACGGCAACAACGACGTGCCGGGCAACATGCTGGCGGGTGCCGTTTCCACCTACGTTCGCCGCTACGGCGTGGCCCCGGGCCGCAAGCTGGTGCTGTCGACCAACAACGACCACGCCTACCGCGCCGCGCTGGACTGGCACGATGCCGGCCTGCAAGTGGTCGCTATTGCCGACGCCCGCCACAACCCGCGTGGCTCGCTGGTTGAAGAAGCGCGTGCGAAAGGCATCCGCATCCTCACCTCCAGCGCCGTGGTCGAGGCCAAGGGCAGCAAGCATGTGACCGGCGCCCGCGTGGCCGCCATCGACGTGCAGGCACACAAGGTCACCAGCCCAGGCGAAACCCTTGAGTGCGACCTGATCGCAACCTCCGGCGGCTACAGCCCGATCGTGCACCTGGCTTCGCACCTGGGCGGTCGCCCGGTATGGCGTGACGACATTCTTGGCTTCGTGCCGGGCGATGCGCCGCAGAAACGCGAGTGCGTGGGTGGCATCAACGGCGTCTACGCCTTGGGCGACGTAATTGCCGATGGTTTTGAAGGCGGCGCGCGCGCCGCCACCGAAGCCGGCTTCAAAGCCAGCGTCGGCACCCTGCCGAAAACCGTTGCGCGCAAGGAAGAGGCCACCGTGGCGCTGTTCCAGGTGCCGCACGACAAAGGCACCAAGGGGCCGAAGCAGTTCGTCGACCAGCAGAACGACGTGACCGCCGCCGGCATCGAGTTGGCCACCCGCGAAGGCTTCGAGTCGGTCGAGCACGTAAAACGCTACACCGCGCTGGGCTTCGGTACCGACCAGGGCAAACTGGGCAACATCAACGGCCTGGCCATTGCCGCCCGTTCGATCGGTATTACCATCCCGGAAATGGGCACCACCATGTTCCGCCCCAACTACACGCCGGTCACCTTCGGCGCGGTAGCGGGCCGCCACTGTGGTCACCTGTTCGAGCCCGTGCGTTTCACTGCCCTGCATGCCTGGCACGTGAAGAACGGTGCCGAGTTCGAAGACGTCGGCCAGTGGAAGCGCCCTTGGTACTTCCCGAAAGCCGGTGAAGACCTCAACACCGCGGTGGCCCGCGAGTGCAAGGCCGTGCGCGACAGCGTAGGCCTGCTGGACGCCTCGACTCTGGGCAAGATCGACATCCAGGGCCCGGATGCCCGCGAGTTCCTCAACCGCATCTACACCAACGCCTGGACCAAGCTCGACGTGGGCAAGGCCCGCTACGGCCTGATGTGCAAGGAAGACGGCATGGTCTTCGACGACGGCGTCACCGCCTGCGTCGGCGACAACCACTTCATCATGACCACCACCACCGGCGGCGCTGCACGCGTGCTGCAGTGGATGGAGCTGTACCTGCAAACCGAATGGCCGGAGCTGAAGGTGTATTTCACCTCGGTCACCGACCACTGGGCCACCATGACCCTGTCCGGCCCCAACAGCCGCAAGCTGCTCAGCGAGCTGACCGACATCGACATGGACAAGGAAGCCTTCCCGTTCATGACCTGGAAGGAAGGCAACGTCGCAGGCGTGCCGGCCCGTGTGTTCCGGATTTCGTTCACCGGTGAGCTGTCGTACGAAGTCAACGTGCAGGCCAACTACGCCATGGGCGTACTGGAAAAGATCGTCGAGGCAGGCAAGAAGTACAACCTGACCCCGTACGGCACCGAGACCATGCACGTACTGCGTGCCGAGAAGGGCTTCATCATCGTTGGTCAGGACACCGACGGTTCGATGAACCCGGACGACCTGAACATGAGCTGGTGCGTGGGCCGCAACAAGCCGTACTCGTGGATCGGCCTGCGTGGCATGAACCGCGAAGACTGCGTGCGCGAAAACCGCAAGCAGCTGGTCGGCCTGAAGCCGGTCGACCCGACCAAGTGGCTGCCGGAGGGCGCCCAGCTGGTCTTCGATCCGAAACAGCCGATCCCGATGGACATGGTTGGCCACGTCACCTCCAGCTACGCGCACAACTCCCTGGGCTATTCGTTTGCCATGGGTGTGGTCAAGGGCGGCCTCAAGCGCATGGGCGAGCGTGTCTACTCGCCACAGGCTGACGGCAGCGTGATCGAGGCCGAGATCGTGTCTTCGGTGTTCTTCGATCCGAAGGGTGAGCGGCAGAACGTTTGACTCCGGGCCCTGTGGGGGCAGGCCAGGCCCAATCGCCGGCAAGCCAGCGCCCACAGGATCGATGCAGTTTTGAAGGTTGGTGAGGTCCCTGTGGGAGCTGGCTTGCCGGCGATGAGGCCGGTAGCCCCAACACAAAAGCGGCGTCGCATCGACGAACAAGAATTCAAGGCAGGTAAGAAATGAGCGCTATCAACGTCTACCAGCAAAACCCCGGCGCCGAGGCCAAGGCCCAGTCGCCACTGCACCACGCCGACCTGGCCAGCCTGGTTGGCAAAGGCCGCAAGAACGCAGGCGTGACCCTGCGTGAGAAGAAATTCCTCGGCCACCTGACCATCCGTGGCGACGGCCACAACCCGGAATTCGCCGCAGGCGTGCACAAGGCCCTGGGCCTGGAGTTGCCTGTGGCCCTGACCGTGGTTGCCAGCGGCGACACCTCGCTGCAATGGGTCGGCCCCGACGAGTGGCTGCTGATCGTGCCTGGCGGCCAGGAACTGGCCGTCGAGCAAAAGCTGCGCGCGGCCCTGGAAGGCCAGCACATCCAGGTGGTCAACGTCAGCGGCGGGCAAAGCCTGCTGGAACTGCGCGGCCCGAACGTGCGTGAAGTGCTGATGAAGTCCACCAGCTATGATGTTCATCCGAACAACTTCCCGGTGGGCAAGGCTGTCGGCACCGTGTTCGCCAAGTCGCAGCTGGTGATCCGCCGCACCGCCGAAGACACCTGGGAGCTGGTGATTCGCCGCAGCTTCGCCGACTACTGGTGGCTGTGGCTGCAGGACGCTTCGGCCGAATACGGCCTGAGCATCGAAGCTTAAGGAGAAGAACATGAGTCGGGCACCGGATACCTGGATTCTCACCGCCGACTGCCCGAGCATGCTCGGCACCGTCGACGTGGTGACGCGTTACCTCTTCGAGCAGCGCTGCTACGTGACGGAGCACCACTCCTTCGATGACCGGCTGTCGGGGCGCTTCTTCATTCGCGTGGAGTTCCGCCAGCCGGACGATTTCGACGAGGTCGGCTTCCGCGCCGGCCTGGCCGAGCGCAGCGGTGCGTTCGGCATGGCCTTCGAGCTGACGGCGCCCAAGCACCGCCCCAAGGTGGTGATCATGGTGTCCAAGGCTGACCATTGCCTTAACGACTTGCTGTATCGCCAGCGCATTGGCCAGCTGAGCATGGACGTGGTGGCAGTGGTGTCCAACCACCCCGACCTCGAGCCCTTGGCGCAGTGGCACAAGATTCCCTACTACCACTTCGCCCTCGATCCCAAGGACAAGCCTGCGCAGGAGCGCAAGGTGATCCAGGTGATCGAAGAAACCGGGGCCGAGCTGGTGGTGCTTGCCCGTTACATGCAGGTGCTGTCGCCGGAGCTGTGCCGGCGCCTGGATGGCTGGGCGATCAACATCCACCACTCGTTGTTGCCGGGGTTCAAGGGCGCCAAGCCTTATCACCAGGCGTACAACAAGGGCGTGAAGATGGTTGGCGCCACGGCGCACTACATCAATAACGACCTGGACGAAGGGCCGATCATTGCCCAGGGCGTCGAAGTGGTGGACCACAGCCATTACCCCGAAGACCTGATTGCCAAAGGGCGTGATATCGAATGCCTGACCCTGGCGCGGGCTGTGGGTTATCACATCGAGCGGCGAGTGTTCCTTAACGCCAATCGGACTGTAGTTCTGTAATAACCTGCACCGGCCTCTTCGCGGGTGAACCCGCTCCCACAAGTACTTCGCCAGCCTTGAAGCTTGCGCAGAACCTGTGGGAGCGGGTTCACCCGCGAAAAGGCCAGAACAGGTAACCACCTCTGTTACATCCCCCATGTCCTTCAACGACAAGCCTGCCGCTAAAAGGCATCTCCCTGTCGCTCCCAGTCAGTGCATCCGGCCGCATCAGGCCCACAATCCCCTCATTCCAGAAACACATGCCGCCCATGGATGGCGGCGCGTTCCACCACCGCTGCATCAATAAAAATCAAGCGAGGTAAGAGCATGTCTGGCAATCGTGGAGTGGTGTATCTCGGCGCTGGCAAGGTCGAAGTACAGAAGATCGACTACCCGAAAATGCAGGACCCGCGCGGCAAGAAGATCGAGCACGGCGTGATCTTGAAGGTGGTCTCCACCAATATCTGCGGCTCCGACCAGCACATGGTCCGCGGCCGCACCACTGCCCAGACCGGCCTGGTGCTGGGCCATGAAATCACCGGTGAGATCATCGAGAAAGGCAGCGACGTCGAGCGCATGCAGATCGGCGACTTGGTCTCGGTACCCTTCAACGTCGCCTGCGGCCGTTGCCGCTCCTGCAAAGAGATGCACACCGGTGTCTGCCTTACCGTCAACCCGGCCCGCGCTGGCGGCGCCTACGGCTACGTCGACATGGGCGACTGGACCGGCGGCCAGGCCGAGTACGTGCTGGTGCCGTATGCCGACTTCAACCTGCTGAAACTGCCAGACCGCGACAAGGCCATGGAAAAAATCCGTGACCTGACCTGCCTGTCCGACATCCTGCCAACCGGCTACCACGGCGCCGTCACTGCCGGCGTAGGCCCAGGCAGCACCGTCTACGTTGCCGGCGCCGGCCCGGTCGGCCTGGCCGCCGCTGCCTCCGCGCGCCTGCTGGGCGCCGCCTGCGTGATCGTCGGTGACCTCAACCCACTGCGCCTGGCCCACGCCAAGTCGCAGGGTTTCGAAGTGGTCGACCTGTCCAAGGACACCCCGCTGCACGAGCAGATCGTCGACATCCTCGGCGAGCCGGAAGTGGACTGCGCCGTTGACGCTGTAGGCTTCGAGGCCCGTGGCCATGGCCATGAAGGTGCCAAGCATGAAGCCCCGGCCACCGTGTTGAACTCGCTGATGCAGGTTACCCGCGTTGCCGGCAACATCGGTATCCCGGGCCTGTACGTGACCGAAGACCCGGGTGCGGTGGATGCCGCCGCCAAGATCGGCGCACTGAGCATCCGCTTCGGCCTGGGCTGGGCCAAGTCGCACAGCTTCCATACCGGGCAGACGCCTACCATGAAGTACAACCGCCAGCTGATGCAGGCGATCATGTGGGACCGTATCAACATTGCCGAAGTGGTGGGTGTGCAGGTGATCAACCTGGATCAGGCGCCGGAAGGGTATGGCGAGTTTGATGCAGGGGTGCCGAAGAAGTTTGTGATTGACCCGCACAAGATGTGGGGTGCTGCGTAACAAGCATCGCGTAAGTAGAGCCCCTCAAAAGAGGGGCTTTTCACGACGGTAACATTGGTTTCGGTGCCTATACGACCAGTTGCAGGAGCATGTAAGAAGGCCTGTTGGCGACAGGTGCAGCATAGATATTTATTCTGAGGGGGCGTGGTTTTCTGAATTTAGGGCTAACGCGTCTAGTCAACGAAATTCCAACCCTGCTTCTCCCGCTTCTGCTTTTTGCTGACTCCAATCGTTGGGCCTGTAGGTTTATTACGGTCAAATTTTTTCATTTCTTTCATTGCGGCTATCGCTTTCCTGTTATCTATTTCTACACGGATAATGTTGATCGTTTCATTGATGGTGGTCAATGTTTGGGTGTCTTGAGTGAGAAGTTTGATTTTGTGTTTTAGCGCGTAGTTAGTTGTATTTTTGCTGATCGCTTGAACCGCAGGCAGTCTTTGTTTTTCAAGGATTAATTGATTTGCCATAGCGTTAAGATCGGATATGGATCGGGCGCTCTCAATTTGCTCTGTATTTGGGATGGTTATTTCTCTTAGAGTTTTATTGAGCTTGTCAGTTGCGCTTTGGAATGATTCGATCTTGGCTCGTAGTTTTACTATTCTGTTTCTGAAAGTATTTGCAAACCATTTTAAAGGGCTGTGCCCTGACGGGTCGATTGCATTAATCGGATCATTGGCGCAGTAGGCGTAGGGATTAAACCCTCCGGCGCCGAAAGGGCTTATATTGTCGGGGGATAAAAAGCGCATCAGCGTCGGGCTAAACCCCCGATGGTAACCCGTGCCAAGTAGATAGAATTGTGATAATGTTTCCAAGTGCTCGCTATTGAAGCCTAGTAAAATTTCCAGCGCCGACAGGTCTTTTGAGTGGCCATAGGCTGTATAAGTCAGTCTGTTCTCATTTGAGTTTCCAAAGAGTGATATAGAGCCTTTATCGTCTGTTGCGAGCAATTCTGTTTTATTTATAGCAGTGTTGCGACGTTCTGCAACGGCCGTGCCAGCAGCCCAGCAAATTGTTCGTTGACTAGCGTTCTTCTGCACCCTCGCGAGTTTTTCATTCAGGTAGAAGTACTGAGTGCCGTTCGTCTTCATCGTCGGTGTCTCCTGGTATGGCAATGAAATTGGTAAGAGCTTCTCCGGGATATTGATGAAGAGAGGTCTGTAAGGCTACTGGTAAAAATGATAGTTATTTACCATGTTTTCAGCGGACGTAACCGATTCTGCGTATCCCGATGCATGGTGTGGAACAAAATCCCAGCCCATCACTCAAATCCCTCGTTTCCCAAGGCCATCCCGGCCCACGAGGTTCCCTCCCGATGAAAGCATTTACTCTGGCAACCCTTATGACCCTGGCCGCGAGCCCGGTGTTCGCCTTCAACCTCAGCGACGCCGCCAACGCCGTATCCGCCATGCAGAACCAGAAGCAGCAAGGCCAGGTGCAGGCGCCCGAAGCTCAGGCGAATTTGCTCAATACGTTGGGCAGCGAATTGAAGATCACCCCCGAACAGGCCGTTGGCGGGGCGGGGGCGATGTTGGGGTTGGCGCGTAACAATCTCAGCAGTGACGACTATGGCCAGCTAACCAAGGCGGTGCCGGGGCTGGACCTGCTTGCAGGGGCCAATGCCTTAGGCGGGCTGAGCGGGTTGGGTGAAATGCTCGGAAAGAACAGTGAGAGCCAGTCGGCGTTGAGCAATGCGCTGGGCAACAATGTGGAGAACCGCAGCGACCTGGACAGTGCGTTCAAGGCGCTGGGGATGGATACCGGGATGATCGGGCAGTTTGCGCCGTTGCTGCTGCAGTACCTTGGGCAGCAGGGGATTGCCGGGTCGTTGTTGCAGAATCTGGGGAGTTTGTGGACTGCTCCCGCTCCGTTAGGTCAGCCATCGGTGTGATTGACTATTTGGCAACTACCCCTCCTTGAACGAAGCGATTGAACCTCACCTGTTTGGAGCCCGTTTGAGAATAGGGCTTCAAGCGGGCGAATTATTTAATTCTGAGTACTGCGTGTTTGGCTGTTAAGTTCTTTTGGAGTTGGCTGTTTGGTGCTGATGAACGTTTCTTTGCCTTTCGAAAGCCTATAAACCAAGCCGGCGTCTAGTGATGCCATATGCGAAGCTCTTTCCTCCTCTGCGATTTTTAAATTGGTTGTGATTTTCATAGATAGTGATGAGTCTTTCTGTTCTATGGCTGTTTTAAGTTCTGAGTGCAGGCTTTTTATATGATTATTGTATCGAGTCGTCATGTTGTTGTATTGTTGTAAGCTCATTGAGCCGTCGCTTATGGAAGCAGGTTGGTTGCTTTGCGTCGTACGCATCGAAAATTGTTCTCCGAACACTGCTGGTAGCAAATTGGGGCTGGATCCGCTTCGGTTAGTCTGAGGGGGCAAGTTAAGTTTTGATGCTGATGAGCCAGGTTGAGTTGCGCGAGAACTATTCGGCATATGCCCACTAGGGTCACTATTATTGATAGGGTCGCCGTCACAATAACAATAAGGGTTCAATACACCCCCGAATGGGCTAAAACTATCGGGGGATCGGAACCGCATCAGAGATGCGCTGTAGTCTCGATACCCGTTCCCTAGCAGATATCCTTCAATAGGCTGCTCGAACCACTCGCCGGTGTAAGCAATCGTCGACTTGGCTTGCGCAGAAAAACGATATCCATAAGGTGTATAGCTAGGGGCACTACCAACGTTCATCCCGTAGGTTGAATCCTGAACATCGCAGATCAGTGGAACGCCCTGCCGGTCATGTAACAAGGCAAGTGGTTGGCGCTTATTGCGCAAGATGCGTTCGATTCGATTTCCGACCAATACGAGAGAGAGGTAAGAGCCCTGATAGAACCGAAGAGTTCTTGAATTGAAGTGCGCCATTTGCACAGTCCCTACAGGCCAATCTGGTCTTTAGCTTGAGGCTGTGTCCAAGTAGAGGCAACTGGCAGAAATGATAGGGCTTTTCAGCAGATGGCCGTCCGTGGCCATTTAGATTCAAGCAGCTTCGGTAAAGTCCACCAAGCGTACCGGGCGGCGGAAGCCGGCGGTCAGGACTGCCAAATATGCAAGGCCCAGGGCAAACCAGGACAGGCCAATCACCAACGTCAGTGCCGACAGGCTGGTCCACAGCCACAGTGTCAGCCCCAAACCTACCAGCGGCACCAGGCCATAGCACAGCAGCCCCTTGAGGGTACGCTGGGCCCCAGCGTCCATCAGGTGCGTCTTCACCACCGCCAGGTTCACCGCTGAAAACGCCACCAGCGCGCCAAAACTGATCAGCGAGGCGAGGGTAGCCAGGTCAATCACCAGCGCCAGCAGCGAAAACGCCGACACCAGCAAAATGGCAAACACCGGCGTACCAAACCGCGGCGACAGGTAACCAAAGCTGCGCCGCGGCAGCACGTTGTCCCGCCCCATGGTGAACAGGATGCGCGACACCGCCGCTTGCGAGGCCAGCGCCGAACCCAGGCTGCCGGCCACGTACGCGGCGGTGAAGAAGTTGGCCAGGAACTGCCCGCCCGCCTTGAACATCACCTCGTTGGCCGCTGCATCGGCATTGGCGAAGCTGCTGCCCGGCAAGACCAGCTGGCTGACATAGGCCAGTACGGTGAACAGCACGCCGGCGAACAGCGTGGTGAGGATGATCGCCCGTGGCACGTCGCGGCGGGCATCGCGGCATTCCTCGGCCAGGGTGGAGACAGCATCAAAGCCGAGGAACGACAGGCACAGTACCGCCGCGCCGGCCATGATCGCGCCGAAGCCAGGCTGCGAGCCGTCGCCCATCAGCGGCGACAGCAGGTCCAGCGGCTGGCCGGCCAGCGACTGGCAGGACAGGGCGACGAACACGCCGATGAAGACGATCTGCGCGCCGACGATCAGGTTGCTGGTCTTGGCCACCGAGTGAATGCCGATCACATTCAGCACGGTCACCAGGGCAATCGAGGCGAGTGCGATGGACCACGCCGGGATGGCCGGGAAGGCGATGTTGAGGAACAGGCCGATCAGCAGGTAGTTGATCATCGGCAGGAACAGGTAGTCGAGCAACAGCGACCAGCCGGCGAGAAAGCCGACGTTGGGGCCGAAGGCCATGTTGGTGTAGGAATACGCCGAGCCCGCGACCGGAAAGCGTTTGACCATGAAGCTATAGGACGCGGCGGTGAACAGCATGGCCACCAGTGTGACCATGTAGGCGCTGGCGGTGCGGCCACCGGTGAGTTCGGTGACGATGCCGTAGGTGGTGAAGATGGTCAGCGGGACCATGTAGACCAGGCCGAAGAACACCAGGGCGGGGAGGCCCAGTACGCGACGAAGTTGGGCGGGGGCGGAGCTGATTGGGTTGGCCATCGTTCGATCCAGAGCGTTCTTGTAGTTGTGCTTTGGTCGATTTTTATCCAGTTAGGTAGTAGAAGACAAAAAAGTAATCCTTATGCTGATTATTAGCGCAGGTTTTAATCGGGAATCTGCTGTGGGTTTTCTGGCCAATCGCCGGCAAGCCAGCTCCCACAGGTACAGCGCAAGCCTTGAACACTGCGGGCATCCTGTGGGAGCTGGCTTTCCGGCGATTGGGCCAGTACAGGCGATACAGACCTCAGCCCATTTCCACCCGCAGCTGCTCGATCCGCTCGTCCTTCTCCACCCATAACTGGTTCACCCAAGCCTGCACAGTCTGGCGGAATTCAGGATCATTCTCGTAATCCCCCGCCCACAGCGCCGGGTCAAGCTCGCGTACCTGAATGTCGATAATCACCCGGCTGATGCTGCCATCGAGCAAATCCCAGAACCCCGGCGCCGTGTTGCCGGGGTAGACGATGGTCACGTCCAGCAACGCATCCAGCTGCTCGCCCAGTGCCGCCAGCACGAATGCCACACCACCCGCCTTGGGTTTGAGCAGGTGGCGATAGGGCGACTGTTGTTCCAGGCGCTTGGCCTCGGTAAACCGAGTACCTTCCAGGTAGTTGACCACCGTCACTGGCTGGCGCTTGAACAACTCACACGCCGCCTTGGTGATTTCCAGGTCCTTGCCCTTGAGCTCCGGGTGCTTTTCCAGAAACGCCTTGCTGTAGCGCTTCATGAACGGGTAGTCGAGCCCCCACCAGGCCAGCCCCAGCAGTGGCACCCAGATCAGTTCCTTCTTCAGGAAGAACTTGAAAAACGGCGTACGGCGGTTGAGGCTTTCGATCAGCGCGGGGATATCCACCCAGGTCTGGTGGTTGCTCACGGCCAGGTACGAAGTGTCCTTGCGCAGGTTCTCGACACCGCGAATGTCCCACCGGGTAGGGATGCACAGGGCGAAGATGGCCTTGTCGATTTCCGACCATGCTTCGGCAACCCACATCACCGCGGCGGAGGCATAGTCGCGGCCGCTGCCCGGCAGCACCAGTTTCAGCAGGGCGAAGACCAGTAGCGGGCAGATCATCACCACGGTGTTGATCAGCAGCAAAGTGGCCGTAAGAATGCCGGTAAGCAGGCGACGCATAAAGAAACTCTTGTTGTGGGAAATAAACAGTTGGCAATGATAAGCAGGGCCGTGCCCATCGCCAAACATCCAATGCCCGGAGGCGGGTACAAATGTTTCACAACATGTTGTTTACCCTTGGCACAGCGAACCTATCCTGCCAGTGCAGTCTAAGCACTGACCCTTTTCAAGGAAGCCTGCCTGTGAAACCTCTGCTTGCCCTGTTGTCGCTGTTGGCGCTGCCGGTAATGGCCGCCGAACCCACGCTCTACGGCCGTTACGAGAACATAGCCCTGCCGGAACTGGGCGAAACCCTGAAGGCCAAGATGGACACCGGTGCCTTCACCGCGTCGCTGTCGGCCAAGGACATCGAGCTGTTTACCCGTGATGGTGACGAGTGGGTACGCTTCCGCCTGGCGACCAAGGAGTCCGATGGCAAGGTGTACGAGCACAAGGTCTCGCGCATCAGCAAGATCAAGGGCCGTGCAGATGAAGAAGAGGACGGCGATGCACCGGAGATTTCCAAGCGCCCGGTGGTGGACCTGGAGCTGTGCCTGGGTGATGTGAAGCGCACCGTCGAAGTGAACCTGGTTGACCGCAGCAGCTTCAACTACCCGCTGCTGATCGGCTCCAAAGCGCTGCGCGAGTTCAAGGCTGCAGTGAACCCGGCGAAGAAATTCACCGCCGGCAAGCCTGACTGCTGACAGAGCAAACCTCCTGCACAGGCCTCATCGCCGGCAAGCCAGCTCCCACAGGTGATGTACAAGGCTCAAGGCCTGCTCTGTACCTGTGGGAGCTGGCTTGCCGGCGATGGGCCGCCAAGCGGCCCCACTATCGCAGCGTTGATGCAGATATTGCCGGGGCCGCTCTGCGGCCCTTTCGCGACCCAAGGCCGCTCCTACACAATAGAGCGTCGCCATAGAGCTCTGCACAGGCCGCTCGCCATGCCTCATATCCTCATTGTCGAAGACGAAGCCGCCATCGCCGACACCCTGGTCTACGCCCTGCAGGCCGACGGCCACACTACCGAATGGGTGACCCTGGGCAGCGCCGCACTCGAGCAGCAACGCCAGACCCCGGCCGACCTGATCATCCTCGACATCGGCCTGCCTGATATCAGCGGCTTCGAAACCTGCCGCCAGCTGCGCCGCTTCAGCGAGGTACCGGTGATGTTCCTCAGCGCCCGCGACGGCGAGATCGACCGGGTGGTGGGCCTGGAAATCGGCGCCGACGACTACGTGGTCAAGCCCTTCAGCCCGCGTGAGGTTGCCGCGCGTGTACGGGCGATCCTCAAGCGCATGGCCCCTCGCGCCGAGCCTGCCAGTGAAACGACACTGTTCCAGCTTGATACCCTGCGCATGCAGATCAGCTACCGTAGCCAGCCGCTCACGCTGACCCGCCACGAATTCCGCCTGCTGCAATGCCTGCTCGAACAACCCCAGCGGGTATTCAGCCGCGAACAGCTGCTCGACGCGCTGGGCGTGGCTTCCGACGTGGGCTACGAGCGCACCATCGACACCCACATCAAGAGCCTGCGCGCCAAGCTGCGCCAGGTGGCAAGCGACGCCGAGCCGATCCAGACCCATCGCGGCCTCGGCTACAGCTACAGCCCGGACCATGCCTGATGCGCCTGGGCATCCGGATTTTCCTGGTGTACTTCCTGTTCGTCGGGCTGGCGGGCTACTTTCTGCTCAACACGGTGCGCGAGCAGATTCGCCCGGTGGTACGCCAGTCCTCTGAAGAAACGCTGGTAGACACCGCCAACCTGCTGGCCGAAATCCTGCGCGATGACGTCAAGGCCGGCACCCTCAACCAGGGCCGTTTGCCGGAGGTGCTCAAGGCCTACGGCTTGCGCAGCCCGGGTGCGCGAATCTGGGGACTGGCCAAGAACCAGGTCAACCACCGCATTTACGTGACCGACGCCAAGGGCATCGTGCTGCTGGACTCCAGCGGCGAGGACGTGGGCAAGGATTACTCGCAGTGGAACGATGTGCTGCGGACCCTGCGCGGTCAGTACGGCGCCCGCTCCACCCGTAGCGACCCCAACGATGAAAGCACCTCGGTAATGCACGTGGGGGCGCCGATCATCGACGATGACAAGATCATCGGCATGGTCACCGTCGCCAAGCCCAACAGTTCATTGCAACCGTACATCGACCATTCCGAACAGCGTTTGCTCACTTTGGGCCTGGGCCTGATCGGCCTTGGCTTGCTGATCGGCGCGGCGTTGTCATGGTGGCTGGCGCGCTCGCTGCGCAAGTTGGCGCGTTATGCCCAGGCTGTCAGCGAGGGAGAGCGTGCGGAGCTGCCGCATTACAAGGGCGGTGAGCTGGCGAACCTGGCCCAGGCCGTTGAGCGCATGCGCAACCAGCTGGAGGGCAAGGCCTACGTCGAGCGCTATGTGCATACCCTGACCCATGAGCTGAAGAGCCCGTTGGCGGCCATTCGCGGGGCTTCCGAGCTGTTGCAGGAGGACATGCCGAGCGAACAGCGGGCGCGCTTTGCCGGCAATATCGAGCGCGAGAGCGAGCGCTTGCAGCAGATGATCGAGCGGCTGCTGAACCTGGCCCGGGTCGAGCAGATGCAGGCGCTGGAAGATGAGCAACAGGTGGCGCTGGCGGCGCTGGTGGACGAGTTGTTGCTGGCCCATGCGGCGCGCATCGAAAGCGCGAACTTGCAGGTGCGCCAGCGGGTCCCGGCCGGTTTGCGCCTGCTGTGCGATCCATTCCTGATGCGCCAGGCGCTGGCCAACCTGCTCGACAACGCGCTGGACTTCACCCCCGCTGGTGGCGCGCTGCTGTTCGACCTGGAGCGCGATGGCGAGCGGGTGGCGTTGAGCCTGTTCAACCAGGGGCAGGCGATACCGGCGTATGCCATCGGGCGGGTCAGCGAGCGGTTTTACTCGCTGCCGCGGCCGGGGAGCGGGCGCAAGAGCACCGGGCTGGGGCTGAATTTTGTGGCCGAGGTGATGCAGCTGCATGGCGGGGCATTGGCTGTGGATAACGTTGATGGCGGGGTGCGGGTGAGGTTGTGGCTGCCGGTGCGGCGGATCAGCTGAGATTGCCGGGGCTGCTGCGCAGCCCATCGCCGGCAAGCCAGCTCCCACAGGGATCGCATCAGGGCTGACAGAGGGTCGAATCAGGGGTGACAGATGCGATCCGTGTGGGAGCTGGCTTGCCGGCGATGAGACCCTCGAATTACACACAATCTCCACACAGTCTCCCCAAGGCCTCCATGCAAGGCGCAGACACTGCGCCCACTGCCACAGGAGGCCCCATGAACAAGACCCTCGGTTTCAAACTCGGCATGATCGCCGTGCTGATAATGCTGCTGCTCATCCCGCTGTCGCTGATCAACGGCCTGATCGACGAGCGCCAGATGCTGCGTGACAACGTGCTGCGCGACATTGCCCAGAGCGCCAGCTTCGACCAGCAGCTCAGCGGCCCGCTGCTGGTGGTGCCATACCGCAAATACCAGCGCCGCTGGATTGAAAAGGACGGCGAGCGCACCCAGGAAACCAGCACCGTCGCCGGCCACCTGTACTTCCTGCCGGAAACCTTCGATGCCGACCTGGGCGTGGATACCGAACTGCGCGCCCGCGGCATTTACCAGGCCCGCCTGTTTCACGCCAAGGGGCGCATAAGTGGTCGCTTCAAGCTCCCGGAGCGCTGGGGTATCGATAAGGATTTCGACGATTACCGCTTCGACAAGCCGTTCCTGGTGGTGGGCATCAGCGATATCCGCGGCATCGAGAATGGCCTGGAGCTGAGCATCGATACGCAGAAAGTACCGTTCGAAGCGGGTACCGGACTCGACTGGATGCGCGGTGGTGTACACGCCAGCCTGCCAGGGCTGGACGGGCAACAGGCGCGCGAATTCAGCTACGGTTTCGACCTTGCGCTGCAAGGTACCGGCCAGTTGCATGTGCTGCCGGTGGGCCGTACCAGCAGCGTGGACATGCGCGCCAACTGGCCACACCCGAGCTTCGTCGGCAACTACCTGCCCAGCCGCCGCGATATCGATGCGCAGGGCTTCAGCGCCCACTGGCAGACCTCGTTCTTCGCCACCAACCTGGAGGACGCCCTGCGCCAGTGCGCCACTGCCGGGCAGTGTGCGGAGTTCAGCGAGCGCAGCTTTGGGGTTAGCTTCGTCGACCCGGTGGACCAGTACCTGAAGAGCGAGCGGGCGATCAAGTACGCCTTGCTGTTCATCGCCCTGACCTTTGCCGGCTTCTTCCTGTTCGAGGTGCTGAAAAACCTCAGCGTGCACCCGGTGCAGTACGTCCTGGTGGGAGTGGCGCTGGCGTTCTTCTACCTGCTGCTGCTGTCGTTGTCCGAGCACATCGGCTTCGGGCTGGCGTATGGGTTGTCGGCTGCGGCGTGTGTGCTGCTGATCGGCTTCTACCTGAGCCACGTGTTGCATAGCCTGGGGCGCGGGGTCGGCTTCGCGGTGGGGTTGGCGGCGTTGTATGCGCTGCTCTACGGGCTGCTGAGTGCAGAGGACTATGCGCTACTGATGGGCTCGCTGCTGTGCTTTGGCTTGCTTGGGGTGTTCATGGTGCTGACCCGCCGGCTGGACTGGGCGCGGGTGGGGAGGGCGGCATGAGGGAGGACAGAGAGATCGGGCGCTGGCTGGCCTGGAGGATCGGGCAGCTGTTTCCTGTGATACCGAGGTGAGGTGGGGCTGCTTTGCAGCCCAATCGCCGGCAAGCCAGCTCCCACAGGTAAAGCACAAGACTCAAGAACTGTGGGGGCTGGCTTGCCGGCGATAGCGGCCTGTCAGCCGGTCGGTGCTGTTGCAACCATCGACGGCCGCTTGGCCACCTCGGCATACCAGGCAGCCAGCCCAGGCTGGCGCTCACGCCAGCCGAACTCCGGTTGGCGCAAATCCAGATACCCCAACGCACAAGCCACGCCAATCGCCGCCAGGTCGAAGCCGGACATCAGCTCGGGCAAATGCTCCTGCTCCAGGTTGGCCAGGCTCCGAGCAATCTTGTCGCCCTGCGCCTGTAGCCAGCCGTCCCAGCGCTTGTCCTCAGGCCGCAGGAAGCTCTCATACCGGCTCGACACAGCCGCATCCATGATCGCATCGGCTTGCGACACCAGCGTCATGCGCCGCCAGCGCGCGGACCCTTCACGCGGGAGCAATGGCAGGCCGACGTGCTGCAGATCGAGATACTCGCAGATCACCCGGCTGTCGTGCAGCACGGTGCCGTCGTCCAGGCGTAGCGCCGGGATCTTGCCGATCGGGTTGTCCTGGTTCAGCTGCGGGTTGCCGCTGACCGGGCTGATGTTCACCGGCTGCAACGCCACACGCCCAAGCTGGCCGGTCTCGTGCAACACCACCATGACCTTGCGCACGAACGGCGACAGTGGCGAGTGAAACAGCGTCATCGTGCTCATG
>NZ_JABMCW010000380.1:0-4777 GCF_013179705.1 Pseudomonas sp. CM25
CGCATGATGCTGATCGGCGGCACAGGCCGTGGCTGATAACTGCGGACCTTGGCCTTCAGCCAGGCCTCAATGGTCGTGGCCTGCTCCAATGGATGACGCTCAAGCGCCCCACCCTCAAGCTTGCTCGGAAAGATCTCGATCACGATGGTATTTCACTCTCGGATATGACCGCTCAAAGTCGATCAGGCGCATGTTGGTCACCCCGGCAACGGGGTTGATCTCGAATACCCGCAGCTCGCCGTCAATCGGGACCACGACGCCGACGTGCGTGCAAAGCCCGCCATGGATCACTGCAGCGATAGCCCCCGGCACGGGCGGGCCTACCGGCATCAGGTCGGAGTACTTGGCGTAAGCCTTGGCGGAGGATCGGAGGTCGCGGCGGTCGATCGGGCCGAATGCCGGCAGCGGAGGCAGGCCGAGCACTTCCTCACGAATAGCCAGGACCAGGCCCCAGCAGTCGAGGAGGTATCGGCCGCCCACGACCTCGCCCCGCGCCCCGTCTTCATACGTCGCGGTGAAATATTTGTCGTACATGGGAATCCAGACTGGGCAAATAGCCAGTAACGCACCATCTATAGGTCGTAGTAGCTTTGCCAAAAAAGGAGTTTTGCAATGACAAGAGAATTTGAAGCTGAGAAAACGGTCGCGGAGTTCATGGCAGAGAAGCGACCAGGGGAGAAAGTAACTATCAAGTTCCAGGGTTCAGCGTCACCCGTCACTGCCCGATTCGAATTCACCGGGGGATGGATCGTCGAGCAGAAGTTGCATCCTGGGATGCCCTTGGAGTTCATCAAGGGGGAAGATCACCACCTCAAGAACCTTACAATCACTATCGAGCCTTACGATGGATTGAAGTGAAGCGTGGGTAGGCATCGCGTTTATTACCCTAACAGTTGTTGCCATGGTTCACCCTCCAGTCAGAGATGTGTCAGCCCTGGGGCAAAGTCTGTGGTGTATCGATCCCTGTTCCACATCATGTTGATCAGGTCGTAGTAGCCCGCCTCGACTTGGACAGTGGGCCCATCCATGGTCCCGCCGAACGAGGTCATGCGGTATGGTCGATCAGCGGGCTCGCCGGGAATGCTGGCAAGGTACTCGCGGTAAACCAGGGTGACCCTGGCCTCGGCGGCAAGTGAGGCGTCCAGCAGCTGCTGGGCCTCACCGGTCACGTTGTCGATCACGAAGGTCAACGTCTGCGCGCCCGAGTTGTCCTTGGCCGGCAGGGCCACGTCAATGGACGAAGCCAGGAACGTAACCGTTTTGCCTGCCTCAGTTGTCGCCCGGAAGTCATCGTAGTCCTGCACCAGGTACAGCGTCTTGTCCCAGGCGGGGCACGAGATCTCCAGCGTGGGGACGATGATGTCGCCACCGGATGCATAAACGATTTCGAGAGCCGTCATTTAGGGATCCTCCTAGTTCCGTAGGTTCCCTCCACTGCCTTCGAGTACCGACCATTCCGGCCAAGGCTAGAGTTAAAATCTGCCGCCACAGCGTCGAGGATGAGCGTCATGGTGGCCCCATCCATTTGCATCCGTGCGGTTGCAGGCTGCCCGTTGTTTATGATTTTCACATCACGCACCCCGCCTCCCCCGCCGCTGTTCTTCGCAACATCATCCAGCGTCCGATCAAGCTTGGCGCTGGTCTCGGCGGTTGTTACACGCTCGCCCTTCTTCAGGTTCCAGGTGCCATCAGCCGGCACGTAATCGATACCGTCGTGCGCCTGGCCATCCAGCGAGGCGCCAACAGCAGACATGAGCACACCAGCGGCGCCGGCGGCGGCGATTGCAGCACCAGGTGCAATGGCTGGACCCACGAAGGGAACGCCGATCATGGAAACGAAGGCGTTCAGGGCAGCCATGGCTACCTGCGCGGCGGCGAAGGATAGAAGCGCGTTGCCCATGGATTGAATGAACGTTGAAGCAAAGCCCTCAACATCGAGCTTTCCGGTCTCGGCCCACTCAGTGACGGCATCCGTCAGGTTGGCCAAGGTATCGGCGCCGACCTGCTGCATGCTGCCATAAAGGTCCATCGCCACCTCAGCCTGGGTGGCAAAGCCGCTGATGAAGCCGGCGGTGCCGTTCTGCTGCAGCTTGTCGATGTCCTGGTAGTACTTCTCCTGCATGGCCCGGCGTTTTTCCAAGGCTTTTTCGAGGATGTCGTTCTCGCGTTCGTACGCCGAATCCGAAACGTCGCCGGCTTCATGCCGCTGACGAAGATCCTCAAGCTGGTCCTGGTAGTCCTGCTCGATCGCCAGCATGTCCAGGGCGCGCTGCTTCATCTCGTCGCTGCTGTAGGCATTCAACAGCGGCGCATCCAGTGCGCGCTGGTCGATGTCCAGCTGCCGCTTCACGCTGGCATCAAACCCGGCGACCGCCTTGTCATCCTCCTTGGCCTGTTTCAGCTTTTTCAACTGGTCCAGTTCGGCCGCCAGACCTTTCAGGCGCTCCTGCTGCTTGACGCTCAGCCCCGTGAGATTTCCCGACTCCAGTTCGAACTGGAGCTTGGCAACTTCGGTGGCCTCCTTGCGCTTGTCGGTCTCCGTGTTGATCAGCGCGATCTGCCGCTTGTAGCCCTCTTCGGCTGTGTCGAACTGTCCCTGCAGCTTCTTGGCTGCTGCTTCGGCTGCTTTGGCGGCTGCTTGCTGATCAGGAGTATTTGCCGTGAATGTCCCTGGTGGAGTGATCGTCCCCAGTTCAGCTGCTGCTTTCTTGGCATCGATCACATACTGACGAATAGTGTCGCCGGCCAGCGGCTTTGAGAGCTCGCTATTGATTTCCTCTGCAGCAATACGTGCGTAACCGAAGTTGACCAGAGCATCCTGGCGCATGTTTTCGGCAGCGGTCCTAAACTCTCGAGAAGTTTCGCCGAAGGTGATGGCGCCAAGTACATCGTTACCGGCAGCACCCACACTGCGCAGGTAGTACATGGCAGTATCGAATGTACCGACAATTGTCTGTGCGGCGATGTTGAAAGCCCGTTTCGTGCCGTCTGCCAGACTGGCAACCACTGCAACAGCCTCAACTAAAGAATCAGCCAGAGAGCTGACCTGAGCTTTGAGCCCTCCGGCATCCTTGGTGGTGCTAACAAGATCCTTGGAAAGCTGTGCCAGCACAGGCATGAACTCAGCTGCTAGCGTTGTTTTCACAGCGCCCAGATAGGTGCCTAGCACAGTGAGTTCCGTGCTGAATTGCTTAGCTGCCAGAATGGTCGTTTCATCCATTATGGCGCCAGCAGCTTCAGCGGCATCGCCGTATTTTTTGAAGCCTTCGGCATTGTTACGCAGCAGAGGCAGCAAGGCTGTAGCATCGCTGGCTATAGCCTCAAGATAGAACGTCATTTCTGACTGACTGACGCCAGCTTTCTCAAGGCTAGATACATAAAGCCCGAGGGCCTGGCTGCCACTCAGATTACGGAACTGGTCAGCGGTGACGCCGACCTTCGGCGCGATCTGCTCGAAGAAGTCGGCCATCCCTCCGCCACCGGTGTTCAGAAAATCACCGACCTTGTCATTCACGTCCTTGAGAATGTCGGAAAGCTTGTCCTGCTCGATTCCAACAGTTCTGGCCCCTACGGCCATCCTCTGGAAATCAGTTACGCTGACGTTTGCTACTGCGGCAAGGTTGGATATCTCAGATGCTGAATTGACGGCTGAAACCATCATCGTCGTAAACGCAGTAACAGCAGTCGCTACACCTGCGCCTACAGCAACCCCAACCGCCTTGGCGCTCTTTTCAACCTCTTTACGCCATTTGGCGGAACTGCGCTCCGCCTTGTCCATGCCGGCTACAAATCCGCCAACCTGCGCAATAACGTCCAGAGTCAAAGTGCCCAACGATCTTGAGGCCATCTTTTTCTCCGAGAATAAAAAAGCCCGCTATATGCGGGCTAGTCATCAATTGGGGTACTGCTTTCTTAACGACTCCAGTCTGTCGGCGTCGCGGTCGGTGAACTCTCCATCACCGAAGAGCGGTTTACCATCTGCGCCATTGAGCCGAACGACCTCAACAGTGAACACAGCGTCCTTTGGTGGGTTAACCCTCTCCCAGGCCCCGAGAGAATTCGGGGTAAGAGACCAGCTTTGTGATTCACCAGGTTCCATTCCTCCGGCGATGGAGTAGTTGAAATCCTCAACAAGCCAAGGAACTGATCGGCCTGGAGAAGAAATTGTCCCTTTGAAGAAGGCGCGAGCGACAGCCTTGTCTGTTCCATTCTTAACAGAAAGCTCTACAACAGAATCATTCAAGAACGAATATTCGCCCTTTCGCTTGTAGAATCGAGACTTTAATACCTCGAACTTTTGAAGCTCGACCTTTGCAATCTCGCTCTTACCTTTCTTTTCTGTAAGTTCTGCAATTTCTGACAGTGCCTGCTGTTTTTCCCGAGCAGCTCGCGCCTCACGAACCCTTGCGGCTTCAGCAGAGACTTCTCCAGCGGTTTTCCCGCCGAGGGACGCAAGCATGCCTTCAGAAATATCGTCAGGCTTTTGTTTTCCGCTAATAACCTTTCCTAGATCCATATTCTGAAAAGCTAGCAGCATTACGTCTGCGCTAAACTGCTCTCGCTTTTCAGCAGGAAGGTTTTCCGCGACCTTGGACAGCGATTTTTTAAATGCCTCTTCAGAGCTGCCGTCAATCTTAGGCTCGCCACACCCTGAAAGCATAGCTGCGGCCATGGCCACGGCAATTAGTTTGCGCATCTGTCATCCCTCACAGGTTAAAAAACGGATGATAACAAATGCAGGCTAAAAGCCACTTACGTCCAGGTAGCAATAGCGTCC